>JAUWGN010000060.1 GCA_030606385.1 Dehalococcoidia bacterium | reverse complement strand
GGCTGTTAGTAGCCTTCACGGCATAGCCTTCTCATAGCCATTAGCTTTCTGGTTGCAGAATGCTCTTAAACAGCGATAGCAGGCATGTTTAGCATTACCACATCTTAGGTTAGCCAGGAATGAGCTAATCCCTTGTGGTGATAGCTCAATACCGATAGCCTTGCTGAGACACCTTTGGTAGAATAATAATGTGTGTGTGTGGACATTCCTTGTCTTCTGGAAGCCAGGAAAGTATCTAACATGTCACTGGTTAACTTTTTCAGCATTTGGAACGAGATTCTGCATTGGGGAAGTGTCGGAATTGGCAGACGAGCATGACTTAGGATCATGTGCCGAAAGGCGTGGGGGTTCGAATCCCCCCTTCCCCATTAGGATGAGTTGATGGGAAGCAGCAAGAGGCTAGCTGAAGATTTCCAATCTTACCAGCAGAGGATAGAAGCGGTGCTGAAGGAGGTTGTTGGTAGCAATCCTCTGACTTTTTATGATGTATTGCGATACCACATGGGGTGGCAGGATGAACAGGGTCGCCCTTGCCATCGGGAAGCGGGGAAGTTTATTCGTCCTCTCCTTTGCTTGCTTAGTTGCCAGGCAGTAGGAGGGGATGCAATGCGGATAATGCCTGCCGCGGCAGCGTTAGAACTCATTCATAATTTCTCCTTGATTCACGATGATATTCAAGATGTTAGCTCCCAACGCCATCACCGCGCCACCGTGTGGAAGATATGGGGTGAGTCACAGGCGATAAATGCCGGCGATGCCATGTTTGCCCTGGCCTTCTCAGCCTTGTTCAAACTAAGGTATAATGGTATAGACGAGCAAAAGGTGGTGACTGCAGCTCAGTTGTTGAATAAAGCTTGCCTGGAGCTTTGTGAGGGGCAATATCTTGATATTGCTTATCAAAGCCGTCTTGATGTCACTATGAAGGACTATCTTGATATGATAGCTAAGAAGACGGCAGCGTTAATAGCAGCATCAACTGCTATAGGGGCATGTTTAGCTACGGATGATAATAAGGTAGTGGATTCTCTCTATGGGTTCGGTAAAGAGCTGGGTATGGCTTATCAAATTCAAGATGATGTATTGGGTATCTGGGGAAAGGAAGAGGAGATCGGGAAGCCGGTGAAAGAAGATATTTCACGGAGGAAGAAAACACTACCGGTGGTCTACACCTTTGAGAATTGTGAGGATAGTGACCGTAAAAAGCTAGAAGCGCTTTACTCGCAGGAGGTTATTTCAAATGATGATGTTGCCATGGTGGTGGAAATCCTGGACTGCTCAGGGGCGCGTAAACATGGTGAAAAGTTGATAGGACGATATCATCGTCAAGCTTTGGCGAAATTGGGAATGAGCAGTTTAGATTTATCACGTCAGACTTCGTTGGAAGAGATGGCGAGCTTCTTGTTGGAACGCGACTACTAGGTACAAAGATGCAAAAAAAGACTGTTAAGGATATGTCTGTTGAGGGGAAGAGGGTTTTAGTCAGGGTTGATTTTAATGTGCCACTGGATAGGGAAACAAGTGCCATTACCGATGATAGTCGTATTCAAGCATCACTGCCTACCATCAAGTATCTTGTTACGCATAGAGCAAAGGTAATACTTTGCTCTCATCTAGGGCGTCCTAAGGGCAGAGTTGTTGAAGAATTACGAATGGCGCCGATAGCGCGACGGTTGTCAAAACTTCTGGAGTTGCCCATTGTGACCGCCAATGATTGTGTGGGTGAAGAGGTGAAGAGCAAGGTGGAAATGCTCAGGAAAGGAGACGTCTTCCTTTTGGAAAACCTCCGGTTTCACCCTGAGGAAGAGGCAAACGATCCTTCCTTCGCTAAAAAACTGGCTGCGTTAGCTGATTTATATGTTGATGATGCCTTTGCAAGCAGCCACAGAACACATGCCTCTACCGTTGGTGTGGCGCAATATTTGCCAGCAGTGGCTGGTTTTCTGTTGGAGAAGGAATTGCAAGTATTAGGCTGTTTATTAAGCGAGCCAAAACGCCCGTTTGGTTGTATGCTAGGTGGTGCCAAGGTGAGCGATAAAATAGGGTTGCTACAAAACATGTTAAGGTGGGTAGATGTCTTACTTATCGGTGGTGGTATGGCAGCTACTTTTTTGAAGGCGCAGGGGTATGAGGTGGGTAAATCCACTGTGGAGGAGGACAAATTGGATCTAGCTAAAGAGCTATTGCAGGAGGCAGCTGGGGAGTGGACTGCTAAGATTTTATTACCTGTGGATGTGGTGGTAGCGCCAGCAATTACCCGTGGTGTTAGCAGCCAGCTTGTGTCTATAGAGGGGCTTCCAGCTAATAGTTTCATCGTAGATATTGGAGCAAACACCATTGAGCTTTTTTCAGATGTGTTGAGAAAATGCCACACCGTTGTGTGGAATGGTCCTGTGGGTGTTTATGAAGTGCCTCCTTTTGACCACGGCACCAGGTCATTGGTGAATGTACTTGCTACTCTCGATAATGCCACCACTATCATCGGGGGTGGCTCCAGCGCCGAGGTGGTTCAGGAAATGGGGTTAGTTGATAGAATGACTCATGTCTCTACAGGTGGTGGGTCGAGTTTGAGGTTTCTGGAGGGTGCTCCCTTGCCTGGGGTAGAAGCCCTGTTAGATCAGGAAAAATAATAGGAGTCTATCATGCGCATTCCTTTAATTGCCGGTAATTGGAAGATGAATACCACGGTGGCTGAAGCTATGGAGCTTGCTTCTTCTATGCGAGCGAGGTTGGATAAAATAGAGGGGATAGAGAAAGTAGTTTGCCCGCCGTCTATTTCTTTAACTGCAGTGGGCAGGATACTCCAAGACTCCTCTGTGAGGTTGGGGGCTCAAAACATGTATTTTGAAGTAAAGGGGGCTTACACTGGGGAGATATCTCCGACAATGCTTAAAGGGCTCGTACAATTCGTTATCTTAGGGCATTCTGAGAGGCGCGCGTGCTTTGGCGAGACAGATGAGGTAATTAATAAGAAAGTGCAAGCTGCTCTGGATTTCGGACTGAAGCCTATCTTGTGTGTTGGTGAAAGGCTTGAGGAAAATGAAGCTGGTGAAACAGAACGGGTTATCACTAAACAATTAACGAGAAGTCTAGGTGGCATAAAGCCCACCATTAATTTAGTCATCGCTTATGAGCCGGTATGGGCTATTGGCACAGGCAGGGCGGCTGACGGGTTAACCGCGAAAACCACCATAAAATGTATTCGGGATGTCCTTGCCAAGCTTTGGGATAACGATGTGGCTCAAGAAGTGCGTGTTCTCTACGGTGGTAGTGTTACTAGCAACAACATTGCCGAGTTTGTTTCCCAGTCTGAAATCG
The DNA here is from genome assembly GCA_030606385.1 of Dehalococcoidia bacterium. Taxonomy (GTDB): domain Bacteria; phylum Chloroflexota; class Dehalococcoidia; order GIF9; family AB-539-J10; genus CG2-30-46-19. Next base: position 3,367 of record JAUWGN010000060.1, on the reverse strand, counting down.
ATGGTGCTTTAGTTGGTGGTGCGAGCCTTAAAGCCGATGAGTTTCCGAGCATTGTGAGTCAATCGTTCGTGATTAAAAGACAGGGGGCTTAGCTAAAGAGCTTCGAGGCGATGAAATGTCTTGTTGCTATTGTTGGTCCTACAGCGATAGGTAAAAGCAAGCTTGCCCTTCGATTAGCTTCCGATCTTGGGGCGGAATTAGTAAGTGCCGATAGCCGCCAGGTTTACCGGTATATGGATATCGGTACCAACAAACCTACGCTGGAGGAACAAAAGTCAATTCCTCATCATCTCATTGACGTGGTGAATCCCGATGATGATTTTAACCTGGCGAACTATCTCCACATGGCTCGCCGGGTAATCCAGGATATCCAACAGAGGGGTAAGTTGTCGTTGCTGGTAGGAGGTAGCGGCCTTTATGTCTGGTCGATAATTGAGGGTTGGAAAATTCCTAACGTTCCTCCCAACCGAGACTTAAGGGAGAAACTCGAAATCAAAGCGAGGCAGCAAGGCAGTCAGGCTCTTTACCAGCAATTACGTGAAATTGACCCTGTAACAACGGAAAAGATAGACCCCCGTAATATACGTCGTGTCATAAGAGCTTTGGAAATTCATCAGCTATCTGGGCAACTCCCTTCGCTAATCAGGCAAAAACAGGCGCCTCATTTCCCTATTTTGGTTATTGGTTTGACTGCAGAAAGAAGCGAACTTTACCACAAAATTGACCAGCGGGTGGATAGAATGATTAATAGAGGATTAGTCGAAGAGGTAAAGGAGCTGTTGCATAAAGGTTATAGCCTTTCCTTGCCTTCAATGTCTGGCATAGGCTATAAACAGGTTGGCGATTTTCTTTCTGGCAGCGTGTCGTTGCCTAAGGCAGTGGAGCGAATAAAGTATGAAACTCACCGTTTGGCTCGTCATCAATATGCCTGGTTTCGTCCCAGCGATGCTAGAATCAACTGGCTTGATGCCAATAATGACAGGAAAAAGGCGAACGATTTAGTGGAGCGCTTTCTATCATGAAGTTTCATAAGCTGCAGGGTAGTGGCAACGATTTTATCCTTGTGGATGGCAGAGATGTGGAGCATGATTGGGCAGAATTGGCACGAGCTATGTGTCAACGCCACTTAGGTGTGGGAGGCGACGGATTGCTGGTGGTGGGAAGGTCTAAAGTTGCTGATTTGAAGATGCGTGTTTTCAACCCCGATGGTTCTGAGGCTGAAGCATGTGGTAATGGACTAAGGTGTTTTGTTAAGTATGCTGTTGAACAGGAGATAGCGGGTGAAGTGTCACTGCGAGCGGAGCCAGGCAATCCCTGTTTAACTGTAGAAACTCTAGCGGGTATCGGAAAGGCAAAAGCCTGTGTAGCGGTGAATAAAGTAACGTGGGTTGAGGTGAGTATGGGCATGCCTCGATTTGAGCCTCAACAGATTCCCATCAAAGGGGAAGTTGATATAATACCAATATTGAACTATCCTTTAACCTTGGGCAAAAGGAAGTTGGGTTTGTCTCTTCTATCTACGGGAAATCCTCACGCGGTGTGCTTTGTCTCTGAACCGGTTGTCAAATTCCCATTAGGGAAAGTAGGTCCGAAGGTGGAGAAGCATCACATGTTTCCGCAAGGGACGAATTTTGAGATAGCAAGGATTCTAGATAGAAGGAAGCTAGAGGCTAGAGTGTGGGAGCGTGGCGTCGGGGAGACTTTGGCTTGTGGGAGTGGTGCTTGTGCCATCGCTGTAGCTGCCCGTTTGCTTAATTATGTTGGTGCGGATGTTGACATAATATTTCCAGGAGGAGCTTTAGCGGTATATTGGGATGGAAAAGGTGAGGTAATGCTTGGTGGTGCTGTGGAGGAAGTATTCACTGGAGAGTGGCTAAAATAAGAAAAATTTGCTTCACAATCCCGGCTATCTAGGGGGAACCAATGCAAGTGGCTAAGCGTCTTGATAGGTTACCTCGATATCTTTTTGTAGAAATTAACCGAAGGATTGCTGAAAAAAAGGCTGAGGGGATGGATGTGATTAACTTTGCTGTTGGCGATCCTGACTTACCCACGCCGTCTCATATTATTGAGTATATGTGTGAGGCAGTACATGACCCTGTTAACCATCGTTATCCTGAAACCGCTGGCTTGCCTCAACTTCGCGAAGCTATTGCTGGATGGTATCGGAGGCGATTTGGGGTTACTCTGGATCCGAGTGGAGAAGTATTGCCACTCATTGGCTCGAAAGAAGGCATTGGACATATAGCTTTAGTCTTTATCGAGTCTGGAGACATAGCTTTAGTGCCTGACCCAGGTTATCCTGTTTACAGTATGGGAACCCTGTTGGCTGGTGGTGAACCTTACTTCATGCCTTTGAAGGAGGAAAACGATTTCTTACCCGATTTTGAAACTATCCCCGAGAACGTAGCCAGGCGAGCAAAGCTCATGTGGCTAAACTATCCGAATAATCCCACCGGAGCCACCACTGAGCTTGAATTCTTTGAGAAAGCGGTTTGCTTTGCCAAGCAGCATGGTCTGGCAATATGTCACGATGCTGCCTACACTGAGGTTGCCTTTGATGGCTATAAGCCTCCGAGTTTCATGCAAGCCTCTGGGGCTAGGGAAGTAGGCGTGGAATTTCATTCTTTATCAAAAACCTACCATATGACTGGCTGGCGAATAGGGATGGTGGTGGGCAATGCTGAAATGATAAGTGCGTTGTTTCGAGTGAAGTCCAATCTGGATTCGGGTATTCCTCAGGCAATCCAGCATGCTGCCATAAAGGCTCTCAACAGTTCGCAGGAGCATATTTCGGAGCACAATGCTATTTTGCAATGGCGCCGAGATAAATTAATACATGTTATTAATCAGGTAGGGATGAGAGCGCGAGTTCCTAAAGCTACTTTCTATATTTGGGCGACTGTTCCTCAAGGTTACACCTCTATAGATTTTGCTGACATGTTGCTTGATGAAGCTGGGGTAGCGGTAACTCCAGGCGTTGGTTATGGACAGGAGGGAGAAGGCTATATCAGGTTCTCCTTAACTCTGCCCGATGACAAATTGGAGCAAGGAGTAGAACGATTACTATCCTGGCACGGGAGGCGAAAATAGGGCGAAAGACTTTTGCTACGCAAGTCGGGCAAGAACGTGTATTTCTAGTTCGGGTCGAAAGCAAAGCCTCTAGTGATGGCTGGTCTGCAGTTGATTCATTGGAAGAACTATCTTATTTAGCCAAGACAGTTGATGCTGCTGTCGTGGGCAAGCTTATTCAAAAGCTAGGCAGGCCTTCACCTGCTCATTATATCGGCAAAGGCAAGATTGACGAGCTATGCAATCTTAAGGAACAAATTCAGTATGATACAGTGATTTTTGATGACGACTTGTC
>JAUWGN010000151.1 GCA_030606385.1 Dehalococcoidia bacterium | reverse complement strand
AAACGGTGCTTAAACCAGTTCTTCTGGCATCAATCCCCACCTTGGTTGCTGACTCAGACAAGATTTTAGAGGAAGGGTAAATTCGGTTACCCCCGGTGCTCTTGGCATAATAAAGCGCGGTATCAGCCATGGTAACAAGCTCACCGTACATCATTCCGTCGGCTGGATAACTGGACAGGCCCCCACTACAAGTCACCGCAATTCCCTGGGCCTCCATTGTAGCAGCAATGCACTTCCGAGTTCGTTCAGCTACCATATAAGCATCATCTACAGTCGTCTCGGGCAAAATTACAGCAAATTCGTCACCACCGTAGCGAAAAGCCTGGTCAGTGCCCCTGATAGAGCTCTTTATGATTTTGCCTATTTTGTTCAGAACCTGGTCACCGGAGGGATGTCCATACATGTCGTTGTAGGTTTTAAAAGAGTCAAGGTCAAGCATTAAGAAGGAGAGCAGGTTATTATGACGAGCATGTCGCTCAATTTCCTCTCTAAACCGCTCCTCAAGATGGCGACGGTTGAATAGCCCGGTGATCTCATCAACGCGAGCCCTCTGCTCAACACCAACATAAAGCCGGGAGTTCTCAATAGGCATGGCAATCTGTAAAGCTAGACGCTCCAGAAGCAGTGCCTGCTCGGGAGTATAGGCATCGGGACGGCGGCTAGCTACAATCAAAGTGCCCATAACCTCATCCCTCACAACTAATGGCAGATGAAGTATAGAGCGAATTCCCTCCTTAACATAATGCTTGGCAGTTCCAAATTCGCTATGCTTTTCCAGGTCGGCTTGATACAAGCTTTTCTTATGCTCAACCACCCATTCAGTAACTGTCTCTTTAAGCTCTAACCTTTCTCCCGATTGACGTGCCGACCTCGCCTGGCTGGATACAGCCAGAACACGAAGCTGTTCTCCTTCAATTAAAGCAATCGCGGCATAATCAGCATCAACTACCTCCTTTAACTCTCTGGCAAAATGCTCAAATATCTCAGTAACGTTCACACTGGAGGTTATAATCGCACTTAAGCGGTTGATAATAGCTAATTCTTTGCTCTTCTCCTCCACCTGCTCACGGAGATATTCCTTTTCCATACTCACCGCCACCCGTTTGGCAACGAACTCTGTTAAATCGAGGTCCTCAACGGTATAAAGTTTGTTGCCTCGTTTACTACCTATTGCCAAAATAGCAATAAGCCTATCACTATGCATCAACGGAATGAGCATTTCCACTTCTGACAATTGGATGTCCTTTTTTTCCTCCTGCCACAAACCTTGAAATTCAGGCATGACATCGATTCCCCTCCTGAATAGCCTTTGACGCTCTCGCTCCATCCAGGTCACAATGGGGCTATCATGCCTCAATCTCATCTCCGCCATAGGATCATGTCTTACAGGTGGATAATTAAATCTGGCAGCAAGATCTCCGCCTTCCGCCTGGGGTAAAAACAAACAGGCTCTGCTACAATCAATAGATTGAGAAAGCAAGGACACAAGTTGGCTGCCAAAATGTTCCAGCGTAGGGACATCATATATTCTGTCGATAAAGTCAGCTAACTTACGCCGGGGTTTAATCCTTTCACCTTGAAAGGCTTCCTCCAGTTTTTCAGCAAGTATGCTACGTGTTCGAACTCCAAAAAGGATAAATATAGCCATTGTAGACAGCAAAGCTACAAGAACAGGAACAAAGCCTGGTCCTAAATGGAAAAGCCTTTGGAACAGAAGCCACCATGATAGACAAATAGATACGAAGAGAACGCCATATATAGTGGAAGTCAAGCCACGCCGAAAAAACACCCTGAAATCCAGCAGGTGACCGGCCACAACAGCATAGGTTAAGAGACCGGCATTGGCTAGATTGCCAACATGGCTAAAGGGAAATCCTCCCCCAAAGGGAGCAAACGAGATGACAGTGCTGACGATCATTATATCGATACCCAGAAATAGATAAACTACCTGGTTACGTAGTATTGGGTCAGCTAAAATCCTGCGCCGGCGCACTAAATAGTATACATCCCTGCAAATCAGAGCCATGATAAGGAAACCTATAAGACTGAGCCAGATGCCATAGTTGACGTAGATGCCACCGGGGGTAATATCAATGGTCTTTGGAATATAGCCCAGCGCTGCTAATACAACAGTGGCTCCTGGCAAGGTATAAGCGAATGGTACCTTAAGTGCTTGCGGTTTATAATAGGCCTGCAAGAAATAGTGGAATTGCACTCCCGACCATATACCCACGCAATTAACGGTTTTGACTAGAAGAAGCTTATCCTCCATTAAGAAATCGCTGCGGAAGAAAATATCACTTAAGCTCCAGAGGAATGCGGAAATCAGGTACAGAAAGAAAAGCTTCTGCTTTCTATCCCAGGGCCGGCTTCCAAGCAGAATGACAGAGAGCGTGATGTAGGCAATACAGGCAACTAAGGGCACAAACGCGTGAACATTCATAATATGAGTCAATTATCGGCATAAATGCGAAACCTGTCAAGAGGGGCTAAGGAAAGCCCAGAAACGAACGAGTGTAGTTATCTGTCTTCGGTGAGAATATAACTCGTTTTGCTTACGCTCTAATGCTACTGGTTTTCAAGGAACTGCAGTTCGCTCAGCTTCAGTTG
>JAUWGN010000023.1 GCA_030606385.1 Dehalococcoidia bacterium | reverse complement strand
CCAATATCCAATCCAAGGGTGCGCATGTTCACCTAATCCTTCGCTTCGCTCAGGACAAGCCTTAATCCTCTTTCTTGACAGGAGAGGAGGTTTTCTCTGCGATGATACTTTCAACTGAGTCTAGCGCTTCATCCAGCCTGGTTGCATCTTTCCCCCCCGCCTGAGCCATCTCTGATTTGCCTCCGCCACTGCCACCGGCAACTTTAGCTACCTTTTTGATAATGTCATTGGCATAGAAACCTCTGGCTACCAGATCAGGGGTAACCATGGCTAGAAAACTGGGGTTATCGTTGTAAACTGTAGCCAAAACTATCACTGCGCTCTTTAATTTGCTGCGTAATATGTCACCCATCTCTCGAAGGACAGATTTGGTTAATGGTGGCACTCTGGCTGACAAAAATGTTATCCCACCCGCCTGTTTGACTTGCGAAATCAATGATTCGGTTATCTTTCGAGATAACTCTCTCTCCAACCAAAGTGAATGCTTATGCGCTGACTCCAGTTCGTTAACGAGAACTCCAACCTTGCCATGAACTTCATCAGGCACGGTTTTTAATTCCCTGGCTATACTTTTCAGGGTAGCAGAATTCCTCTCGGCCACCGCTTCTGCTGTCCTGCCGGTCACCGCTTCAATTCGATGTAGACCAGTGCCAATGCTAGCTTCGCTCATCATGATGAAAAAACCAATTTCGCCGGTTGATTTCACATGCGTGCCACCGCAAAGCTCCGTACTTAGTGCCGGCTCACCAATTTCCACCACTCGAACGGTTTCACCATATTTCTCCTCAAATAAGGCAATGGCTTCCTCAGCTTTAGCTTGGTCATAAGGAACAAGCTTGGATTTCACCGGTAAATTCTGCCGTATTTTCTCGTTAACCAAACCTTGAATTTCACTGAGCTGCGACTCGGACACTGTTGCCAGGTGGGAAAAATCGAACCGGAACCCTGCCGGCTCGACTGAAGAGCCTCTCTGATAAACATGAACACCTAATATTTCCCTTAAAGCATATTGGAGCAAGTGAGTGGCAGTATGATTACGAGCAATGTCCAGACGGCGGTCTACATCAATCTTTGCCTCTACTTCATCACCCGTAGAAATGCTTCCTTTAACGACCTTGCCATGATGAATTATCACATCTGAGGGGCTTCTAGTAGTACTTGTAATAGCCACCTCTCCCCTCTGGCTGCTGATTTTACCGGTATCGCCAACCTGCCCACCCATCTCACCGTAGAAGGGAGTCTTATTAAGAATTATGTTAACTTCCGAACCTTTAGAGACGCTGGTGACATCCTGTTCTTCTACGATTATCTTAACGATTTCTCCCCGACAGGCAGTTGTCTCATAACCGATGAACTCCATGCGATCTACCTTGAGATTACCAGTAACAGAGGCTGTGCCCTTAATTGTGCCAGCAAGATATTGGATAGCTTTCTTTTGTGTTGCCCTGGCTCTTTCCTGCTGCTTTTTCATCTCACCTTCAAAACCTGCCAGGTCTATCACTAATCCTCTTTCCCTAGCAATCTCAGCAGTTAGTTCCGCAGGAAACCCGTGGGTATCATAAAGCCTGAATACTTGCTCGCTTGGCAAAGACCTTTCCCCCTGGCTCATAGTTTCTTCAATCAGCTCTTCCACCAAGGTAAGTCCGGTTTCTAAAGTGCCGATGAATTTTTCCTCCTCCGCCTTGGTAATTTGGTCAATCATAGCTCGATTGACAATTAATTCAGGGTATACCTGGTTCATCCTGCTAACAGTAGCGGTGGTGATTTCAGAGAGGAAAGGCCTGTCTAGGCCAAGCCTTTTCCCAAACAGAGAAGCACGCCGCAATATCCGTCGCAGCACATATCCCCTACCTTCGTTCGAAGGCAGAACACCATCAGCGATAAGAAAAGCAATACCACGACTATGCTCAACAACAATCCTTATAGCGCGGTCAATATCTTTGTCCTCACCATAGCCTTTCCCCGCTAGCTGAGTAACTCGTTCTATTAAGGGAAGGAAAATGTCTGTTTCGTAACACGAAGGCTTGCCCTGGACAGCGGCTGCAGTCCGTTCCAGTCCCATGCCGGTATTGATGTTCGGCTTAGGCAAAGGGATGCGCTTACCATCGGTGGTCTGATTATATTGAGTAAACACCAGATTCCATATTTCCGAAAAGCGTCCACATTCACAATTAGGCTTACATTCAGGTCTGCCACAGCCGAATTCCTCGCCATGGTCATAATGAATTTCACTACATGGTCCACAAGGTCCTGAATCGCCGGTTGGTCCCCAGAAATTATCTTCCTCACCAAAGCGCAATATCCTTTCAGCAGGAACACCAACTTGCCGCCAGCAGGCAAAAGCAGCATCATCATCAAGGTAAACACTTATCCACAATCGCTCCCCAGGTAGTTTCAGATACTCAATGACAAATTCCCATGCCCAGGAGATAGCCTCTTCCTTGAAATAATCTCCTACACTGAAATTCCCCAGCATCTCAAAAAGGGTAAGATGCTTGCTATTGCCGACGGAATCTATATCGGTGGTGCGAAAACACTTCTGGCAAGAAGCTAGTCGCGGTCCTGGTGGTTTTTGTAATCCTAAGAAATACGGCTTAATCTGTACCATGCCCGCCGTAGTCAATAGCAAACTGGTGTCTCTGTGGGGAATTAAAGATGAGCTGGGAATAACCCTATGTCCCTTTTGCTCGAAAAAGCTTAAAAAGACTTCCCTGATCTCGTCGCTAGTCACTCTTCCATTGCCCTCAATTCCACAAATTGAAGCTAGATACCAGGTATGTTAGCATAAACATTTGTATGCAACAAAAACAGATTAGAGACTTCTGCATCATCGCCCATATTGACCACGGCAAGTCAACTCTGGTCGATCGCCTGCTGGAAGTAACCAAAACTATACCTGAACGGCAAATGCAGGAACAATTCTTAGACCAAATGGAACTAGAGAGGGAAAGGAAAATCACCATCAAAGCCAAGGCGATTCGTATGGACTATAAGGCGCCTAACGGTCAAGAATACCAACTAAATCTGATTGATACACCGGGCCACGTTGATTTTACCTATGAAGTGTCACGGAGTTTAGCTGCTGTGGAAGGCGCTATTCTGGTAGTCGATGCCTCTCAAGGAATCCAAGCCCAAACTCTGGCTAACGTGTCAATTGCTATGGAGCACAACCTCCAGCTTATTCCAGTGATTAATAAGATTGACTTGCTCAATGCTCAACCAAACGAGGTAGCTGAATCACTGAAACACATTTTAGGATTCGATGAAGGGGAAATTATCTTCGCTTCAGCCAAGGAAGGCAAGGGAATAGATAAAGTCATGCAAGCTATCATCGAGAGGATACCATCCCCACGGAGAAATCAAGATGCTCCGCTAAGGGCATTAATCTTCGACTCTAAATATGACTCCTATAAGGGCGTTGTCGCCTTCGTCAGAATTGTTGATGGCAATATTTCCGAGGGTGAGCAATTGAAATTAATGTCCACAGGTAAGGCGTCCGAAGCATTAGAAGTCGGCATTTTCAAGCCTGAAATGCTCCCACTACCGGTTCTAAACGCCGGGGAGGTTGGTTATATTGCTACAGGGCTAAAGAATGCCAGCGATTGTCGTGTAGGTGACACGATCACTTCAGCCCGTAATTCTGCTTCTCAACCTCTGCCTGGCTACCGCCCAATAAAGCCAATGGTCTTTGCCGGATTTTATCCTATGGAAGTAAAGGACTACCGGAATCTCCGTGACGCACTGGATAAATTGCGGCTAAGCGATGCTTCGCTATCCTACGAACCAGAGAGCAGTAATGCGCTGGGCTCAGGATTTCGTTGTGGATTCCTGGGTCTATTGCACATGGATATCGTCCGAGAGCGCCTGGAAAGAGAATATGGGTTAAGGATATTGATTACCGCTCCCAGCATAGCATATCAATTACATAAGAGGGATGGCACGATAGTCATGGTAGATAATCCAGCAAGGCTGCCACCATCCTGCGAAGTCAAAGAGATTGACGAACCGTGGATATCCGTCAGCATTATTACTCCAAACAAGTATATTGGCGCTCTGATGGAGTTGTTACCACTTTACAAAGGACAATTCCAACAAATGGAGTACTTAAGAGAAAACAAAGAAGAAGACGACTCCATCTGGAAGCAAGCCATACTAAAGTATAACATGCCACTAAGTGCTATTCTTGTTGACTTTCACGATCGCCTCAAATCATGCACACAAGGTTATGCCTCTTTAGACTACACTTTCGCTGAGTATCACCCGGTACATTTAGTAAAACTGGAGATTCTAGTTAACAACCAGTCTATCGATGCCTTATCTCGTATTGTCCATGCTGATCAAGCTTTTGCTGAAGGGAGAGCACTAGTTAAGAAGCTTAGACAGCTTATCCCGAGACAACTATTTGATGTAGCCATCCAAGCAGCAGTTGAGGGGAAAATAATCGCTCGAGAAACCGTTAAGGCACTGAGAAAAAATGTGCTCGCTAAGTGCTATGGAGGCGATGTCACTCGCAAACGCAAGCTCCTGGAAAAACAAGCTGAGGGCAAAAAACGACTGAAGAGGGTGGGGAAAGTGGAAATACCTGAAGAAGCCTTCATTACAATGCTAAAAAGGGATTAAGCTTGGTAATTTATTTAATTTTTGTGTTTAAACTATTGACATCCAAATTGTAGGTTTGTTATTCTGCTAGCTACGCAAAGTAATAAAAAAGGAGGGTTGAGCTATGGCAACAGCTTACTGTGTGAAGTGTCGAGCTAAGGTCGAGATTAGGAACCCGAGAAACGTTACACTCAAGAACAAGCGCCCGGCAGTACAAGGCGTTTGCCCCAGGTGCGGCACAAAGGTATTCCGCATCGGCAAAGGCTAAACAAAGTTACTTATCCCACCGGGAAATTTAAGCATTGCTTAAATGAGGGCGGAGGTTTTCTCCGCCCTACGGTTATCAGCTTAGAAGGGGAGGGTTACGTGCCTCTTCATAATCTTCCGTTTTTGTTATACTGTATGTGTATCTTATATCATTACTTTTGAATGCAAGGCAAATTTGCTGCTGCCTCGGATTTTATTGAACTAAGTGCTAAGTTGGTATACCAGAAGGATCAGCTTTGGCCGTAAGTATCACAATTTACGGCGGTGCAGCAACAATCGGCGGAAACAAGATTTTACTTGAAGCCGATGAGACCGTTATATCTTTTGATTTTGGCATCAATTACAACCTCTGGTCTCAATACTTCGAAGAATATCTAAAGCCTCGCAGTGCCAGAGGATTAGCTGATTTATTTGAAACTGGTCTCCTTCCCGCTGTTAAAGGCATATATCGGCGGGACCTTGAACCTTCCTGGGAAAACGTATGGGATAGAGTAAGTCCAAACACCAGGATCAGAGAAATACATCTAGATGCTGTGCTACTCTCCCATGCTCACCTTGACCATAGCGGGCACATATCTTTTTTACACCATGATATTCCCATTGTCTGTAGCACAACCACAGCATTTTTGGTTAAGGCAATTCAAGATTCAATCAGAGGAGATTTCGAAAAAGAGGTATGCTATGCCATTCCTCGGGAAAGAAAAGAACAAGAGGGACGCCTTATCTCGAGGGACTCTCACAAATATCGCTCAATTCAAAGGCAATTTTGCTTCACTGACGCAAAACTGCTAACTGCCGAAGCCAGTAAATTCTGGAACACATGCCCTACTGACCGTACCGGCAGGAAGATAGAGCCCAAGCAGCCAATAACCATTACCACGATTGGCAATCTGGCAATCAGGAATTTTCCTGTTGACCACTCTATATATGGAGCAACCGCCTTTGCTGTCAAGACCAGCCAGGGTTGGGTAGTTTATACCGGTGACCTGCGTCTCCACGGCAAAATGGGGCATCTGACCAGGAAATTTATCAACGAGGCAAAAGCCCTTCATCCGATCGTGCTACTGTGCGAAGGAACAAACATCAAGGAAGAAGGCAGCAATATCACAGAAGAAATGGTCGTTAACAATGCACTCAACAAGGTATTAGAAGCCCAGGGCAAGCTGGTAATAGCTGATTTTGGTCCCAGAAACCTGGAAAGGCTGCTCACGTTCACAGAGGTCGCCAGGCAATGCAATCGAAAACTGGTAATACTGCCAAGAGATGCCTATCTGTTACAATCCGTTCACCTGGTAATGGATGAAATTCCTGACCCCGTTGAAGATGAGACAATTACTTTATATACAGAAGCAAGAAGTGCTGTAGATTGGGAGAAGCATTTATACACTCAATACAGGAAAAAAGGGAAATGTGTCCACCCCGATGATATTAGACGAGCTCAAGGAGATTACATCCTCTGCTTCAGCTTTTGGGATATTAACAAATTGATTGACATTTGCCCTGGTGAAGGTGGGGTTTATATTTACTCCTCAAGCGAAGCATTCGATGAAGAGCAACGTATTGATGTTAAGAGATTGAAACAATGGCTAGCACATTTCAAGTTGCTACCCGTAGGTATTCCCAGCGCAAAAACAGGCAAAGTAGCAGCAAGTGAACAGGGCTTTCACAGCTCTGGACACGCTTCAGGCCCAGAGCTACTAGAACTGATAGAGGCTATAAGTCCAGAGGTTGTTATCCCAATACATACAGAACATCCCAGATTCTTTGCCAGTAAACTCAGCTCCACTATGCAAGTCCGCATACCCAAAATCGGAGTGCCAATCAAGCTATGACCTCTAACCAAGAGTTGCACTTTAAACAATTCTATGATAAATGTAGGGTTGGTTATGGCTGAGATATTCACTACAACGTGGCTTGAAGGTAGCGGTATCAGGATTCTAATCATCATTGCCATCGCTGCTGCTGTATATTTTGCGTTGCGTCATCTCATACCACTGATAATCAAGAGGACAGTGGCACAACGTATGAAGGGGGAGCTTGAAGAAGAGATAAAACAGAGAAGCGATACTTTGTCTTCAGTGTTGATAAAAGTAGGCCTGGGCGTAATCATAATTTTCGCTCTGGTCACTATCCTTCCCGAATTCGGAATAAACATCACTGCACTGTTAGCTGGACTCGGCATTCTAGCCATCGCTATTGGCTTCGGTGCTCAAAGTTTAGTCAGAGATTATCTCAGTGGCATTTTTATCTTGTTAGAGGACCAATATGATGTCGGTGATGTGGTTAGAGTCGCTGGTATTGCTGGCTTCGTAGAGGAAGTAGGTCTACGCCGCACCGTTCTTAGAGACCTGGACGGTATAGTTCATTCCATTCCCAACGGCGAAATTAAAACAGCCAGTAATTTCACCAAAGGGTATTCCAGAGTAAACCTGAATATCTCAGTGGCTTACGGAGAGGACCTTGACCGTGTTATCAAAGTCACAAATAAAGTATGCAAGGAAATGGCTGAGGAGCCTAAATGGAAGGCAGACTTTATCACCACACCACAGGTGCTCAGAGTAGATAATCTCGGGGATTCCGGCATTGACATCAAAATATTGGGGGATACCAAACCAATAAAGCAATGGGCTGTGATGGGCGAGTTAAGGCTTCGGCTTAAGAGAACATTCGATGTTGAAGGAATTGAGATTCCATGGCCTCATACCAAAGTTTACTTTGGCAATGCTATCCCTGAAATGGAAGCGGCTAAGCAGCCATCCGGGAAATCCACAGCTACCAAGAAGAGTAAGAAGACATCTTAATATCTTTCTACAACGTTGTTAGAGTGTGTCCCTTTGCTATAGCACAACTCGGCTATTAATAGCTCGAGCGCAATCCGGTCATTATATCTACCCGTCTTAATATCCACATCAGCCTCTAACAGCCTGCCGTATGCTTGCTTTATACGTTCAAAGTCGTATGATTTGGCCTGGTCAAGCGTCTTATCCAAAGCGTAACTTTTCAAGCCTAATTTAGCCTGGATTTGACTTGGTGACAATCGTGAACTCAATTCCTTAGTTTGTACTATCAAGCGAAGTTGCCTGGTAATCATGACTAAGACATAAGCGGACGAAGCTCCTTCTTGATACAATCGATGAAGTATCCTGTGAGCTACTTCGGGTCGTCTTTCAAGCGCAGCATCTACCAACACAAAAATATTGGCTTCCTGCGCATAGCTTACCAATTGTCTGACATCATTCTCCTCGATGCTGCGTCCCTGAGCATAAAGGAGAAGTTTATCGATTTCGTTGCTCATCGCCCATAGGTTCCCACCGATAAGCTGAGCAAGCAAGTCTGTTGCTTCAGGTGTAATAGCGCCGTTCTTTTTAGTCACCCATTGCTGTATCCAGGTCGTTAACCTTTTATGTTGCAGCCGGGAGAAACCCCTCGATTCAGCCAATGGTGAAAGCTCCTTCAATAAGGGATTTTGTTTGTTTAATTTACCATCGATTAGCACCAATGCCGTGGTTGGTGTCATTTGCTTAATATAAGAAGCCAGATCTTTCCATTCCTTCAACTTATCATCAGTTTTGGTAACAGCACGGCTGCCAGAGCGCAGCTCGCCTCTTCTTGGCTCAAAATGCTTGAGCAAGCTATTAACCACCACCAACCGATATGGCGATAGGAAAGGAACAGTGTCGCAATTATGCCTGAGCTCGTTCAAAGTCAAATGTTCACCATCCAAGCTCACAGTGTTAACTGCCAGTGTTTCGGCATCACCTAATCCTTCCTTGATCTCACCCAAAGCCTGGTGAATAGAGAAATCGTCTTCCCCATAAAGGATGTAGAACATCTTTTGTATTTTATCATGGCATTGATTACCTCTACCATCAAGTTTAAATTCAAAGTTGTGGTAAAATGTGCATATGAAAATTGCCATTACAGGCTTACCCAAAAGTGGAAAAACAACTATTTTTAACGCTTTGACCAAAGGCAAGGCTGAAGTTAGCGCTTATTCTTCATCACTGACACCTAATGTAGGGATAACCAAAGTACCCGATTTACGATTAGGGGTACTTCAAAATATGTTTCAGCCTAAGAAAACCATTCCGGCTGAAGTCAGTTATGTGGATATTGCCGGCTTCTCCAAATCTCCACACCGCAGTGGAGCGATAGAAGCAGAATTTCTAAATTAC
The DNA here is from genome assembly GCA_030606385.1 of Dehalococcoidia bacterium. Lineage (GTDB taxonomy): Bacteria > Chloroflexota > Dehalococcoidia > GIF9 > AB-539-J10 > CG2-30-46-19. Next base: position 799 of record JAUWGN010000023.1, on the reverse strand, counting down.
CTGACTACTGCTGATGCTTTATTTCAAGTAGTTCGCGCTTTTGAAGATGAAAAGCTTCCTCACCCTGAAGGAAGCATAAACCCTGATCGAGATATAGCTAACTTAGATTTAGAGCTTGCATTTTCGGATTTGACTATAATTGAAAAGAGACTGGTAAAACTAGAAGAGGCTCTAAAAGGAGCTAAAGCATCAGAGCGTGAAGCATATTTGAAGGAACAACACTTACTACAGAAAATAAAATCGGGGCTGGAAAAGGATATACCTATACGGCAACAAGATGTCACTAAAGAGGAGCTAAAGGCATTATCCAACTACCAATTTCTCACAGTTAAACCAATGATGGTTATTCTCAACATTGGAGAGGAACAAATACCGCAAGCCACATTGCTGGAAAACGAGCTGAATTCTGCCTACCCCCAATTTGCCATAGTAGCCTTGTGCGGAAAGATAGAAATGGAATTAGCTCAGCTCAGCGACACCGAAGCTGCAGAATTTCGTGAAGCCATGGGGCTAACTACCTCCATGGTTGATCGAATTGTCGATCTTTCTTACCACCTTCTAGGATTCATTTCCTTTTTCACCACAGCCTCTGCTGAGTTAAAAGCCTGGGCTATTCCCAGTGGTACGTTAGCACTGAAGGCAGCGGGTAAAATCCACTCTGACATGGAAAGAGGATTCATCCGAGCTGAGGTAATCAGCTACAATGATTTACAGAAGTGCGGCAATCTAGCTGAGGCCAGGAAAAGAGGCATGCTCAGAACAGAGGGGAAAAACTATCTTGTCAAGGATGGAGACATAG
>JAUWGN010000140.1 GCA_030606385.1 Dehalococcoidia bacterium | reverse complement strand
TACAATAGTTAGATTAACAACATTTAGTACTCGTAAGCAAATGCCAAATCGCACCAAAGTAGTCTCCCAGGATAGCACACATAGCAATCCGTTCGATCTATCTGTGCCTGAGCTTGAAGAGATGTCAAGAAAGCTACGACGCCATATAATCACAATGATCGCTACAGCAGGCAGCGGACATCCTGGAGGCTCTTTATCAGCCGTCGATATCATCGCAGCACTCTACTTCAAAATTATGCACCATGACCCGCATAATCCTGGATGGAAGGAGCGAGACCGTTTTATATTAAGCAAAGGACATGGCGCTCCAGCTTTATATGCTGTCCTGGCTGAAAGTGACTACTTCCCGGTAGAGGAATTGACCACATTGAGAAAACTGGACAGCCGCCTCCAAGGGCATGCCGACAGAAACTTTACCCCTGGAGTGGAAATGTCAGCAGGCTCGTTAGGTCATGGCTTATCCTTTGGCATCGGTATCGCACTAGCTGCTAGGCTTGATGAGCGCGATTATCAAACTTATGTTCTCCTTAGCGATGGTGAATGTGAAGAAGGACAAATTTGGGAGGCAGCTTTATCAGCCGCCCACTTCAAATTAGACAACTTGACTGTCGCTATTGACCGTAATCGACAGCAACTCAGCGGCTGGACTCGAAATATCATGGGCATCGAGCCGCTAAATGAAAAATGGCAAGCTTTCGGTTGGCATACTATTGAAATAGATGGCCATAGGTTTAACCAAATTCTAGCTGCTTTCAAGAAGGCCAAGACAATCAAAGGCAGGCCAAGCATCATCATCGCAAACACCATTAAAGGGAAGGGAGTTAGCTTCATGGAAAACAACATTGAATTTCACGGAAAGGCACCTACCCCGGAAGAAGCCAAAAGAGCGTTAAAGGAGTTAGAATAAGCATGACTGCGGAAGCATCCACTCGCGAGGCTTATGGCAGAACCCTGATTGAACTGGGCAAACAAAATAAAGACATTGTTGTTTTAGATGCCGATCTATCGCTGTCCACAATGACTCACCTGTTTGCACGAGAATTCCCGGAGCACTTCTTCGACTGTGGTTTAGAGGAACAAAACATGATAGGCATAGCTGCTGGTTTGGCTGCTTCAGGAAAAATCGTTTTTGCCAGCTCTTTCGCTGTTTTCGCTTCATGCCGCTGTTTTGACCAGGTCAGGTTGTGTGTTTCCCAACCAAAGTTAAATGTTAAGATCGTAGCTACCCACAGTGGCATTAGCGTTGGCGAAGATGGCACTTCTCACCACGCCATCGAGGATTTATCGTTATATTGCGCACTTCCCAGTTTTACTGTTATTGTCCCCGCTGATGCCATAGAAACTACCAAGGCAGTAAAAGCGGCTGCAGCTACCTACGGACCTTTTTACATCAGATTAAGCCGTCCTAAAACACCGCTCATCTACCATGAAGACCATCATTTCATGGTGGGTAAGTCGGTAACCTTGAGACGGGGCAAAGACGTTACCATTATAGCCATGGGCATTATGGTAGCTAAAGCTTTACAAGCAGCACAGAAACTGGCAACCCAGGGAATAGATAGCCGTGTAATCGATATGCACACTCTCAACCCTTTGGATGAGAAAGCTATAATTAAAGCAGCTTCAGAAACAGGCGCCATTGTCGTTGCTGAGGAGCATCTAGCACACGGTGGCCTGGGCAGCCGTGTTGCTCAAATAGTAGCTAAACAAAAGCCAGTGCCTATGGCCTTCGTTAACCTCGAAGACCATTATGCTTCGTCGGGCAAAGGCGAGGAGTTACTTCGAAGATTTGGGCTGACCGCGGAAGGTATCGAGAAAGCAGCAAAGCAAGTTGTTCGAAAGCAGTGAAGTTTTCTTCCTGGAGATACCCGGCTAAGAAGGATATTGACTAATAGCATGAGACCGCTAGCCCTCCAAGACAATCCTGGCATCCACTGACACCGCCTTATCTCTATAAGCGAATATAGGATTAAGATCGAGCTCCTTAATTTCAGGAGTTCGCTCTACAAACTGTGAAACCCTCACTATTATATCTTGCAGGGCATCGATGTTAGCTGGCTCTTGCCCCCTATAACCCTCCAGCAAAGGGTAGCCCTTTATTTCCTTAATCATCTCAGCAGCATCCCTTTTGGTAACTGGGACTATCCTGAAAGAAACATCCTTCAGCAACTCTACCAGAATACCACCGAGGCCAAACATGAGTACCGGTCCAAATTGAGGGTCCTTGTTCATGCCGACAATTACCTGAATGCCCGGAGGAGCCATTTTCTGAACCGTCAACCCGTGAATAATAGCGCTAGGATATCTCTGCTTTATGGAGAACATGATTTCACTATACGCCTTGCCCGCCTGAGTGGCATTAGCAATACCCAATTTAACTCCGCCCGAGTCACTCTTATGAACAATATCAGGCGAGGTAATTTTAAGCACCACCGGGAAGCCCATCTCTTTACTCACAGAGATAGTTTCTCGCTTAGTTCTAACCAGCCTTGTTTCAACAACTGGTATGCCTGCTCGCTCAAGCAATTTCTTAGATTCAAACTCCGTTAACACTGTCCTTTTCTCCGTCTTCGCTTTATCCAAAATTGTAGTTCCTACTGTCATGTCTTTCTATTTCCTCCCGCGGTTCAGCTATCCGTGTATTATAGCCAAATATAAAACGCCTGTATATCACCACACACCTGGCCATTCAAAGCCGTTGAACGCTTCACAGAGTATCATGAGTACAGGTAAGGGTTAGCCAAGACTATTTTTAGCTTGCTAAATTCCCAACCGATAGAGCGAGCAAACGAAGGTTAGTATTCCTAATTGGAGTAAGTCCTTGGCTAATTCAGTGCCGAGGGAGGGACTCGAACCCACACTCCCTTGCGGGAAACGGATTTTAAGTCCGCCGCGTCTACCATTCCGCCACCTCGGCGAAAGTCAAAAAGGCGGCGAGCGGATTTGAACCGCTGTATCGGGGTTTTGCAGACCCCTGCCTTACCTCTTGGCTACGCCGCCATAAATTTACCTGGTGAAATAAGAACTTCGCTAGAAAACTTTGGAGCGGAAGACGGGATTCGAACCCGCGATCTCTTCCTTGGCAAGGAAGCATTCTACCGCTGAACTACTTCCGCTTTGAAATAAATTTTACTACCTTAATTCCACCAAGGCAAGTCAAATTTGTGCCGAGGGGGAGATTTGAACTCCCACGGGCTTACGCCCACCACCCCCTCAAGATGGCGTGTCTACCTATTC
>JAUWGN010000086.1 GCA_030606385.1 Dehalococcoidia bacterium | reverse complement strand
ATCAGTCCCGTGCAGGTCACAAAGCCTTATGTTCTCCAGAATGACACCATCCACTTTCCCACTCCTGGCAATATCCCTTACAAAACTATATCTACGAGAGTATTCCCCATACATACGAGGACAGGGGATATGCTCCCAATACCTGGTGACGATAGTCTGTAAGGGCTCCCCATTTTCCTCGACCAGGTTCCAGAAGCATCTCGCCCCATAGCATAATGAATCAGCAACAACCACTGCGCCAAGGTCTTCCATGAGCTTCACCAACTCTATATCATCATTTACACTCCCTACTATCATCAGCCTTGGTCTACCGGTAATGCCTTTCCTCTTGCCAAGTTCGTCCAGTAATTTCTCCAGCTGCTTATTGTATTCGTCCTTCGGCATCACAGTGCTTGTTATGACGATGCCCAGAGCCTCTGTTCCGGTGACTGGAACCTCATCTTTTTCCCTGAGCTCGTACAGCTTCCTCAATAGCTGCCTGGTTTTGTTGTATACCTTGATAGCATTCCTCAACCCCTCTTCTGTCACCTCAACCCCAAAATGCTTCTCCATCTCCTTGATAAGCCGTTGAGTCTCAGCCATAAGCAATTTAGTGGCATGCTCGCTACGCGAATGAGGCAGACCATAATATTGAAAGAAGGCGGGAAGGCGAGCATTTCCATCTTTCGCTGCTCTTCTCCATACATCAAAAATGCGCCGCATATGGTCACATTCATAAGTTATAATCGCTCCATCCAGGAAATCGAACCTGCCATCAGCGGCATTTTCCAGTACACACTTAACAAAGTTGCATATGACTGGTCCGAAATACATATCCGCTATGGTAACTTTTGTAGCCTCTCTCCCCCCTAATCTATAGGGGAGAATACCGGCAGCATAAATGATTTCCTCTGGTATATAAGTGCCTGAGTATCCTATTATCTTCCCTCCCTTTTCCCTCCAACCCTCTACATAAGGATTGGACAGGGTTTTCGCCGGTTCGACCAACTTCTCCATTAGTTCCATTTTCCGTCTCCTTTCATTTTTGAGCCTGCCCGAGCAAAACCCTCAAGTCCTCCATGAGATAATTCCCCAGTTTCCTCGCTTCACCACTGTCCACGCCCGATATAATCCTGGAGAGGGGGTCGGTCAGAAGCTTTGGATTGGTTTCATGTATGCCATTTATAGTGCGAATCAAGGAGTTCAGTAATTCGCTGACCTCCCTGGTATCGATACCAGCTATTGTCTCAGAAAGCATCGCTCCCAGGAGCTCTGGTGGAATTTCAGCGATTTTCGATATCGCCCTGTTGGAGCTTCGGACAAGCGAGTTTACCACTGCGGGGGTTGTCGAGATAGCAGAGAACATGAACTCCGGGTTCTCCATTAACACATCGGTTACAGTATCTATCATTCCTTCGCCAGCTTCAGAAAGGGCTATCGTCGCTTCAGCGAACTTTTCCGGGTCAATGGTTGAAAGGGTATCTCGTAATTTCTGTGAAATGAGCTCCCGGGTCATAGGAGCTTCTTTTCCCAGGAGTATGCCCAGCGTATGCAGCAGACCCCCCATTATCCCAAGGAGCGAATTGATCACCTCGCCGATTTCCCGGGCATCAACCTCCTTTATTAGCGGCATACCAGAGACCATCTCGTCGACCACTTCAGGGGCGAAGTCGCCAATTGGCAAGACATCTCCCATCACCCCCTCAATTTGCGGTAGAGTCTCCTTTAAGCTTTTAACAATTAGGTTTATAATCGCAGGAAGTACCGCCCCCATACTCATTACCTTGCCCAGATTTGTCCACAGCACTTCATTTGATGCTCTTACCATAGCCAGGATATCCTCTGATGAGCCCTCTATTGTCTCCCCGAGCTCACCGAAATCAGTGGATGAGATGAGGTTGGTAATAAATGGGGAGAAGGTATCGGCAAGAAGTGTTGGGTTTTCTTTGTGTGCTGTGTTTAAAGCTTGCGCAAGCGAATTTACGGTTTCGCCGATTTCCCGGGCATCAATATCCTTAATGCCTGCTGGAATAGAGGCGGAAATCGTGCCCGGGGGCATTTTCTGCAAAGATTGCAAAGTCTCATTCACGGCAGCGATAACGGCGTTGGTAAGGAAAGGAAAGTTCTCCAGAATGGTAGTTGTGAGTTCGGAGTCTTTCCTCAGGAGCGTCCGCGTCAGCCTTGAGGCTGACTTTGGGTCTATTTCATTTACTACCTGCCTCAATATGCTTTTTATAAGTGACGTTCTTATTATTTCCAGTGCCACTCGGTCCGTCAGCTCAATTACACCCTTTTCCCCTTGTTTATTTTCGCTCATTCTACTCACCCCCTATGATGTGTCACACTCATAGAACAATCTTGCTATTTCCATCTGGCATAATTGCCTTCTGCCCATCCAGAGTTGTATCATCTTTATGTCCCCAGGTTTTTTTCAATATCTAGGTCTCTATCACATCCATATTGCCAGCCAATAATGCTGCAAGTTTCAACGGCAGTAGCTATATCTCCCGGAAGGGTGGCAACTGCGGTGTCTTCTTTTGTATCTGTAACTGATTGCAACACTTAAGCAAAAAACCACTTCTTCTTTCCCGCAGAACTGTATCGCAACTCATGTGTCACCTATCTACGTGAACTAGGTCATCAAAAATATTCACCGGTGCGCATGACATAGTTATCAACCACTATCTTCTCACAGATTGTAGAGTAAGTCTTAAAGTTCTTAATCTCAAGATGTTTGGCTGGTACCATTTCTCTGAAGCTGACAATCCTTTCGTCAAAGAATAAAACGCCTATTTCACTTTGAAAGCACCTGTCCAGAAACTCCTCATCTACCTGATATGGGAAAAGGACATATCCTCTATTGAAACAGCCCTTTAATCCCTCCAGGACATCTAATGCACCCAAAGCGTCTTCAGCGCCGCAACACATCATCACACATTCTTCGGCTGGTAGCCGGTAACGGTCGATCTTCCAGAAGACTTTGTCTGCTGGTTCATTTTTACTTTTAATCCAACCGTCCTCCTCGCTATCCCGCAACACGGCTTTGACAAAATCTTCGTTGAACCCGGTCTTTTCCACTATGGACTCCGTAGGCGTCCACTCATCCTCACTGAGTAAATACAGGAAGCCAGTTGGTGCCCCTCCCTTATTTTCCAGGCGAAGTTTGATCTGCTCTAACTTAGGCTTTATCCCGACGACATCGGGCTTAAGGTCGGTATTCGGTATCTCCGGCGAGATCTCCACGTAATAACCCATACCGGACAAATAGGCTCCGGCGACAACCTGAAGTTGCTTTGCCTTAATCACGGCATCTCCTGCTTGTGCAGTCTCGATGTGCTATCGGGAACTCCTTTTATGTGGCAGAGTCCACTATGGCTGGTAAAATTTACTCTCTCAAAGTTCAATCATCTCTGGGAAAGGTTTTTGTGCCATCTCTAAGGGTAAAGCAGAAGATAATGTCTGATCGTTGAACTCTCACTGTCGGCACCTGGGGTTCAGGCATCTCCAATGTGAGAGCTCCTTTAGGGCAGGCTTCAACGCACTTCCCGCAACCATTGCAGTTTACCATAACGGTGGAAATTATCTTGTGTGGTATATCCTCCAATCTTTGGGGGGCATTTTCTCCCACCGGAGGAGGCTCAGTGTTCATAAATCCGATACAATTGGGGCCCGCTTCTAAGCAAGCCTTCACACACTTTAAGCACAATATCGCGTTTCCACATGCCTCTTCATCCACATGAATAACTGGTCTTGGTGTTATATGTGTATATTCCATTTCATCGCTCCTTTCGCCCATATTCACTTTCCAGGTCACCAATTATCCACCAGAGAAGGGTACGATGACCGATCCACCAGCTTTATTGCTCCATAGGGACAAGCTGGCCGGCATAGTCCACAACCAAAACACGCTTGAGGATCAATGTACATCACGCGTTCTACCGGAGAATACCTCATTGCGCCGAACTGGCAGCGGTGCATACACGCCGGATATTCCTTGCATCCCTCCTTACACTTTGCCAGGTCGACCTCAGCTACATATTCGCCCTTACGCTGAGCATTTATCACACCGTAAGATACCCTGAACTTTGTGGGTATACAATCAGTAGCGGTGCAATGACACATTACCATGGGAAGAATTCCATCAGTATCAACAGCGGCATGCCAAATTGAATGCAGAAATCCTTTTTTATCGCAGTCTATCTCGAACTCCTTTGCTTCTTCTTTAGAGAGGATTCTTGAATCTTTCTCCCAGGGTCTCTCTTTTAAGGCAGTTTCGATTACTTGTGGCCAGAGGTAGAGGCAACGCAGGATATCCGTCTTGCCAAAATACCTGCGGCAGGCGCAGTGCATGAGAAGAAAAGGTTCCCTACAAAGGTCTATTATCTTGAGGGCATCTTCTAAAGGAACGACTTGCCCGCCATGACCGATCATCTGCTCCATACCCACGCTCAAGCTATCCGTAGAATACAAATCTGGCGCTGATTCATCGGCGATTGACATGGCGCCTACATCAAAGCTATTTTTTTGCACACCGGATAGCATCTTCACAGTAGCTTCATGAGCTCCAGAAGTGTAAAGCTCATCACGGTAGTTATCAGGATTGAGATACCACTTGGTGCCACCTCCATATTCGACACAATACCGGCACATTTCTTATCCTCCCTCTTCCAAATTTGAGCAAGTATTTCTCACCTTAAATGGTGATTTAGAATTACAACCTATTGTCCGCCTTGAGGAAGCAACCTCCGCCCACCACACAAACGCTTTTTACTATATGCTTGTCACCATGTAGTTGTCAATGGAGAGTATTAATGGGCTTAAGTTAATAATTCCTGCCTGACCTGAAAGTGGTTTGTGTCAGTTTCCTGGATCCTTTTCAATAATTTTCTGACTGATAAGCAGGCGGGCGAATCTTCGGGTAAATCCCATAGTGATTTTCCTTTTAAATTATAGTCCTTGACATTAGTATCATAGTCTATTTTCCCCAGATAGTGCTGACTTAAGTTCTGGAGACGCTCTTCCACCTCTCCGTTAAACTCATAATTTCCTATCAGATAGAAGTAATCATAGGTTATCTTTACCCCTTCAATAATGCGCTTCATTCTTTCTATGTGCTTCATAGATTTCAACGAGGAATCTGACAACACAAACAGGTCACTTATATGTGATACTACTCTTCGATTGAGATGCTCCAGTCCAGCCGGCGAATCTATCACTACATTTTCATAGCCCGTGATCAGTTTGGGAATTATCCCTTTGAGTGAATTATCTGCGAGACAATAACAACCCTCGGTCCACTTTGCTCCTAAAGTGACCAGGTCAAATTCCTCACTTTTAAATTTAACAGGAGACCCGTTAAGC
>JAUWGN010000022.1 GCA_030606385.1 Dehalococcoidia bacterium | reverse complement strand
GTCAGCAGCGATATCCGATATGTCCCCGAGCTCCAAGTTAAAACGCACATCTGGCTTATCTGTGCCATACCTCTCCATTGCCTCCATATAGGTAAGGCGCGGGAAAGGCTTTAACATCTCCATATCTGGTTTGACAGTTTTCACAAGCGAGGCAAGCAGCTCTTCCATAAGCTGCAGCACATCCTCTTCGTCAACAAAGCTCATCTCCAAATCAAGCTGAGTAAATTCCGGTTGGCGGTCAGCTCTCAAGTCTTCGTCCCGGAAGCAACGAGCTATCTGAAAATACTTTTCGAACCCGGCAACCATGAGAATCTGCTTGAGCTGTTGCGGTGATTGGGGAAGAGCATAAAATTTACCAGGGTTAAGGCGGCTGGGCACAAGATAATCACGTGCCCCTTCAGGCGTGCTCTTGATCAATATCGGCGTTTCAATTTCAATAAAGCCCTTGGCATCCAGCGAATCACGGATAAACTTTATGACCTTGTAACGTAATACAATATTATCCCTTACCCTAAGCCTCCTTAAATACAGGTAGCGGTTTTCAAGGCAGAGACTTTCATCCACTTCCTCATCTTGATTTACGTAGAATGGAGGTACCTCCGATGGGTTAAGAACGACCACTTCACCAGCCATAATTTCAACCTCTCCGGTAGCCAGTTTTGGATTCTCCGTTCCTGCAGGACGCAAACTAATCTCTCCGACAACTTGAACTACATATTCATTGCGCAACGAACTGGCTGTGTGAAATGCCTCCTTTACCGTTTGTGGATTAAAAACTACCTGGACTATGCCACTGCTATCCCGCAAGTCAATGAATACCATGCCACCATGGTCACGGCGTCGATGTACCCAGCCAGCTAAGACTACTTTGTCCCCACCGTGTTCTCTCCTTAACTCACCACACCCATGGCTCTTGAGCAAAAAATGACCTCCTGTTTAATTTAGTTAACCGATTATAGCCTATAGGCGGCTTCTGCTCAATCAATGCTGGTAACGAGCTGACTAGCTCAATCTTCGCATTCCAGGCTAAAATCAGCGCTGCACCTTCCGGTCATCTCTTCTATCTGTACAATTCCAATGTAAACTTTTACATTCTGAAGATGTTCTTCGCCGAGCTCCTGACCTGTAAGGATCTCAAAACACCTCTTCTTCTCCTCCACGTCTTCGGTCAAGCTAGCTCTGCCGTAGCAAATTACGCTGGCCCAGCCCTTCTGCCACTCATCAACCTGAAAGCAAACCCTGTTATTCTTCCTGATTAAATCCAGCTTCTTACCCTCTCTAGCTGAGTGGAAGTAAATCTTCCCTTGCTCGTATCCATAGGCTACAGGGACAACGTAAGGTTCGCTTTCAAGGCAAAGCCCCAACCTGCCGTATGAATGCTCTTTAACGAAATGCTCCATTTCGGGCTGGCTCAGTGTTCTTGACTGTTGGTGTACAAACTGCTGCATATCTCATCCTCCTTAGATGTATTCCACGTTGAATAACTATACCTAGGCTTTATACCACAAAGTAAATCAAAAGCAGAGCGCCTCTGCTTAATGTCTCTTAATTAGCGCCTGAATCAGCCCGCTTACAAAGTGCGAGAGCTCATATTCCATCATTTGATGGTATTCTTCAAGCACTTCCAGAATCATGACTTGTTCTTCTGGTGTCAATAAATCCCATTGTTTTCGAAGTTCTGGCGACATACGCTGATAATAAGCCGCCTGCAATTCTTCTGTCAGCGGTCGACTCCTCTTCCTGCGAACAGCTTGTGCCATTTTATCCACTTCTTCAAATTCTGTCTCCATCACTGCTTCCTCCTTACACTTAGCTTAGTTTATTACTGCGTCTCTTCAGTTAATCCAGCACCCCGGGTCGGAAGCAAGCACATCGCCTGTTTCCTCATAAGCCCTGCCTCGACATCCGGCACAGGTATTCTTGTACTCACACTGCCCACATTCGCCCTTTAACTCCCTGGAGCGAAGTTGTCTTAATACCAGCGATCTATTCCATATCTCCCGGATGTTTTTCTCCCTTATATTGCCCAGGTCAATTTGCAGCAGCATGCAGGGGTTAACTTCACCATTAGGTGCAATCCTGATATAGCCAAAAGGCATGCCGGCAGCACAACCCCTGCCATAGTAGGGAATGCGAGCTAAAAGCTCTGGAGAAAAATACCTTGGTTTAATCTTCCTTTCCTGAAGGATCAGGGGATACATAGGACAGACAGGCACTCTTATAACGATAGGACAGTCTATCTGGGCTTGAGCCAGCCACTCCATTACTTGTTTCCTTTCCTCAGGGCTTAGTGACTCACCGCGGCATTCTATTCTCGCTCTGCCTACTTCTACCAGGTCGAAGAATTCAGCAGCATCGGCGCCGCTCTCTATAGCCAGCTTCAGCATGTCGGGGATTTCAGATAGTATCCCCTTCCTGATAACCATGCCAAATTGAAATGGCAGACCTACCTCTTTGCAGGCTGCTGCTCCATTCATTGCCTGATAAAAAGCCCCTTTCTTGCCACGAAAGGTATCGTGAACCTCACTCCTAACACTGTCTATGGAGATAGCCACCGATTGAACACCAGCTCCTTTTATCTCCTCAGCTATGGCTTTATCGATGAGAGTTCCATTGCTGCCGATGCCAGTCATTAAACCCCTGCTTGAGGCATAGGAAGCAATCTCCAGAAAATCGGGACGGCATAGAGGCTCGCCACCATCCAGGACAAGAAATTTCGCTCCCCAATCCGCCAGCTCATCGATAAGCCTCTTAGCTTCTTCCGTTGATAGCTCATTATCCAGTGCCTCTTCCGTAGCCTGGGCATAACAATGCTTGCAGCTTAGATTACATTTGCTGGTGATGCCGTAAGAGACCATAAATGGTGGTGGTATATCAGTCATTTTTTCCTCCGCCGATAACTTCTCTCTGTGGTAAGCCTGCCTTAACCAGTGCCAGGACGGTAATTATAGCCGCAATTGGCATTAATGTGCTCAGATGTATCGCAGGACTGGTTCCAACTTCCCTGGCTAACACCCCTGTAACAGGAGCACCGACCGCTACACCTAAGGTGAGTAATGCATGGAATATCCCCATTGCAGTTCCTCTCTCGCCTTTCTCAGTATTATCGGAGATTAACGCCAATGCAGAGGGAAGTATGCACCCCATTCCTATCCCCTGCAACATACCCAGCCCTATCAATTGTTCAAAGCTTGTGACCATGGGAATCAAATTTATAGCAATTACAAGCAATGACAGCCCCATAATGGAGGGGATTTTACGCCCTACCTTATCCGATAAAAGTCCTGCAGGATAGCTGAAGGCGGCACAAGTTGCTGTTACTGCCACCATAACCATGGCGACATGAAAAGCTGTCATGCCTAAGTTCACCATGTAGCTGGGTAATAAGACGGTTATGACACCCATCATAAACCACTGAGAAAAGATAGCGGCATAAGAGGCTATATTTGCCTTCCTTACTGCTACTACACGTATTCTTTTAAAATCTATACTTTCAGCTTTGCCCTTTGCTTCAGCTTGGGGAAGCAGAAATGCTAAGATTACAGCAGCTAGTAACAGCGCGCTCCCGGTGTAAAAAACCATATTGAATCCGACCGGGTTACGCATAATGATTCCACATATCATCATTCCAATAAGCGGAGCCAGGCCCATGGCTATCGCATAAAATCCCATACCTCTCCCTCTTTTCTCCGTTGGGGAATAATCAGCAACCATAGACGCAGTTGCCAGTCCTAAAACTGCTCCAGCAAGTCCATGAAGTCCTCTGACAACAAGAAGCTGCAGGGAAGTACTGCATAATGAGTAAAGAAACATACATATAGCATCGCCGACAAGTCCAATAATCAGGGGAATTTTGCGACCAAACTTATCGACTAATGGGCCAAACCCGATATTCGCTGGAGTATTTATAATGGAGTACATACCAATGATAAATCCAGCGATAGCAACGGTAGCTCCTAAACTATCGGCATAAAGCCGCATTATAGGAACAGTCAACTGGGTATCAATAAACCCGAGGAAAGTAATGCCGAAGACTAATAGCAGTAGCTTCTTATTCAATCCCGGTATTCCCCTGGTAACTTTGATATGCCTTGACTAACGAGAGCAAAATCTCACCCTTGCACTAATCTAGCTCTGCGCTGATTCCGCCTCAATCAGCGCTAAAACAGCACTACAGCCACAGTTGGCATCAAAGGTGCAGTATATCATGCCAGGGCTGCTTTTAACGGATTTGCAGCGTTTTTTGAGCATCCGCTCGAAGTCAGAAAATAAGATGCTTGGCCTTACCTTGACCGAAGGTACCCTATAATATTATACTGACACGAAGCGATTCCTCTGCTCTAACGAGTCTCTATTGGAGGTGGGGACCAAATGCCGAGCGCCCATATATCAGAGAATTTTGAATTCGTGGTCGGAGAAACATATTCTAACCGCCAAAGGCAGTATACCGTCCTCGACATCCAGGGAACAACGCTGCTTGTCATGTTTGATGACGGCAGCACAGGAACACTCGGCACAGAAATTCAGCGCCGGATAATAGCCAACATGGTTTTAGAACTGAAGTCGATCACGCGCGATGTTGGCCCCGGAAGTCCAGATTTGCGTCGCAAGTTCATATCTAGCATTGCTTTTTTAGCGGCTTGCGCAGATTTGCAAGCTGAAGTGCCACCACAATCAAGAGACGGCTTTGAGAGAAAATACAAAGACATCAAAGGCAAGGGTATTTCTCCTGCAGTGAGTGGCTACTATCCGATGGTTGGCCATGACGTAAATAAATGGGGGCCGGAGCTGAGGACTTACTTCTACGCAACACCATCTCAATTTGATGAACTTTACTTTGGGGAATACGTTGAGGCACGAGATGGTACTAAGCCAGGGCAATACAGAATCAACAATAATGCTTTCTTTTACCAGTTACTAGGGATGGGATTCGATTTAGGGCCTGATCAGGACGTTGACAAGATACGTCAGAAGATTCCCATGTCACTCCGTAGTGACTTCGACCGTGGTGTGCAGAGCGCGACTTGAGATTTACAGAGGTGTAAAGATGGTTGAAGAGAGGAGCCAGCAACTCCCTTTATCTAGTGGACAGACCAAGGAGCTACTTGTTAGCGACAAAGGAAAGAAAACCAGACCGCAGCCTAGCAAGCGCGCAAATGAACTCGATGGCAAAACATGGCAACGGTACTCGATCAGTATCTGGAGCGATATCAGAAAGACCACTGAGGAAATAAAGCTAGGTCATCCTGCAATGTTTCCGCTGGCGCTAGTCTTAAGGCTTATCCAGGCTTTCACTAATCGGCAAGACAAAATAGTCTTCGATCCTTTTGCGGGAGTTGGGTCGACTGCGATTGCTGCCGAGTTAATGGGCAAGATAGGCATAGGCATTGACATTTCGTCGGAGTTCTGCGAGAAGGCCAAGAAGCGGCAGGCAGCTATATCTTACGAATTTGGTGTGGACGGAACAAGTAAGGGCAAAAGCTTCAGCGGTATATCGCTTCCAGGTGACCTGGGCGAACGGCGCATCCATACTGATGATGCAACAAACCTTTTAAGATATGTCGAATCTAATTCTGTGGACTTTGTAGTAACCTCACCACCTTATTGGGATATTCTCCTGCAAGCACGTTCAGCCGACCAAAAAGAGATACGCCATTACGGCGATACTACTGAGGATCTAGGCAAAATACGAACTTACGAAGTATTCCTACGTGCTCTAGAGGGAATCTTTAGACTGGTTTATGAGGCACTCAGACCTGGCAAATACTGCTGTGTAATTGTTATGGATTTGAGAAAGAAAAATAGATTCTATCCTTACCATGCAGATATAGCTGCCTTCATGAGTGACATAGGCTTCATTTTCGATGACCTTATTATTTGGGATAGACGGCACGAGTACAATTTGATGAGGCCCCTAGGCTACCCGTACAAATTCCGGATTAACAAAGCACATGAATACATCCTCATTTTTCAAAAGCCGAACTCAGGATAGACGTCTCACGGTGCGAGGTATGTTGTGCCAGTAATAGACTATTTAGACGCTGATGTAGCTTATCTCTTGGGGATGCTGGTGGCTAGGGGTGAACTCTTGGCTAGTGAAAATGTTTACCGTATTATCGTACACTTCCCCAAAGGAGCCTTGTTGGCCCAAGGCGAAATTACCCAATTCGACACTGACAGAGAAATTCGCCTAGGGATGGAGAAGATTCGGGAGCGTCTTGCAGAGTTATTGGGAGTAGACATCCGTACTGTAGATGCTGGAGAGAGCTGGGATCTGGTAGCGCGGATGACCAGAAATACCATGGCTTGGCGGAACATCAATATGCTGCTGGCCAACAGAACTAGCTTCCCATATTTCGAGATACCCGAAGTGTTTTTTGAAGAGGATACCCCACTAGATTTTAAAAGGGAATTCGTTAGAGGCTACGCCGATGTAGCCGGTAACATTAGACCCGCTAACCGAGATCAAGCAGGTCGACATAGAGTGCGCCTGGACATCCTAAACTACCCTACTAACTGGCAAACTCCAGTGCGGCTCTGTCTTCTTCTTCAAGACCAACTCGGCATCTCGGTACCGTTGATTACATGGGGACATCCAAATCTCGGAAGGCAATGGCGGGAGCACCAGCTTAACGTATATTCTGAGGAGTTTCTAGGTGTCGGTTTCTACTTCGATTACAAACAGGCAGCTCTTGAGGAGCTAGCTAACCTGAACCTCTCTCGTTTTCCCCATAGGGTTAGGGGATGTCCGGGTGCTCGGCGTCGTGGCATTCGGAAAATACCTGACCCAGACGAACAAAATGCTGAGCGCTTGCCTCCCGAATTACTAGGTAAGCATTTCGATGCGTACTGGCAGATCTGCCGTGCTTTGGGGTGTCCTCGGCGACCATCCCCCGGTGCGCAACTTGAGCTGATTGCTGAGGAATAGAGCATGAGTTACCAGAATGAAATGCAGATGTATCCAGATGTGGTCCAGTGGCTTCGGCGGTTTCTCACAGGCAAACTACCTGATAGTCACATCGATGTACGAGACACTCACGCTTCGCCACTCAACGAGTACATCCAACGACATGGGCTCCAGAATTACTTCCGAGGTGACTTGTGGCAAACCTACGACATCCGTGTTGATATCAGTGCCTTTGTTGAATCCGATAAAGTGCTCGGGTTGGTTCTTGTAGAATGTAAGACTGTTCCTATCTCACTTGCTCACTTATCCCAGCTTCTGGGTTATTCTAGAGTAGCTTTGCCTGTACAGTCATACTTAATTTCTACCGCAGGAGCGGGAAATGCTGTACAAGCCCTCATTCTTAGATACGACCGGACTGACATCCTGGAGTATCATTGGGAAAAAGGACAGAAGCCAAGGCGAATCGTAGTTGCTAAGTGGGATGCTAGATCAAAGACCATCGATTATACTTCGCTCCTTCCGCCGGGTTCATGAGGAGGGTGGTCGAATGCTATGGGTTTTGGTGCTACTAATGCTTTTAATGGTCAGAAGGCGGAGCTTTTACTTGTCTAAGGATGCTCAGGCTTGGCCTTACGCCTGAAGTGAAAGTAATAGACAACACATGCTACAAGTAGTATTCCAACGGGAATGCCGACAACCAATCCCACACTTTTAAGCTGCTATACTCTTGGAATTCTTATCTCCACGCTTTGCTATCCATTGAATCATATCGACAAGTTCTGGTTTTATGCCTCCTAAATCTGTCAATGCTGTTTCACATGCTTGTCTATCCCAATGCCAAGTATCATCGAAAGCTTGTACTTGGGCTTGAGATTGTTCTCCTCCCGGCTCATTAAATATTACATTGTAATCTGCACTACTATTGAAAGGCGGGTCTAGATAGATGAGGTCAACTGATTCATCGGGAAAGTATTTGTGGTCTTTCAGCCAGACTAAATTATCACCATAATAAAGGATATTTGTCTTCATTATTTGAACTTATTTAAGCCTTCTATCTATTTTCCCCAAGTCATTAAATAATTGCTCTCTAGTAAAGATTTGACCTAAACGCAATACTGGTTCAAAGTCACTTCGTACACTCTTGAGAAAGTCATCTAATTGAACCTGACTATCGGAAAGTAAAACACTGTCACTAGCTCGTTCAAGTAAACCTATAGCCTTTCGATGTTCTTCCACATTAGCAACCGACCCAACCACAGATACTCGCGTGACATCATTCCGCATATATTTCAAGTCCATCCAAACTGCATAGATGTCTTTGATACGTTCAATCACAGCGATTTGACTAAAGTCAGCTAATTGAATAGCTACTTCATGTTGTGCCCCATTTGTTCTATATTTATACCAAAAATCGACAGTCCAAGGGAAAGTCCCTGATACTGGGTATCGTTCCTGTACAAACTCCCCGAACAATTTCAATTGCCTAAATTCTTTCTTAAGTTGTGTATGTAACCTACTCCTTATGGGTGGCTTTCGTAATCTAGGCTTTGGAGCGACAAAAGTGTTATACAATGTAATAAGAAAGGTATCAAGTCCAAAAGCATCAGCTGTTTCTACATCCGCTTCACGGGTTTCGGAAAAGCATAGATGCCGATTATACGACTGATTTAGCCATTCAAGAAATTGCCTATCCGTATGCTTGACTTCCTTCTGGCTCTGAATTGTTGGTAGGTATAAAGTCTCCGATGTCTCACTCAACCTTTTTTGCCAAGCATTATTCAAATTCCGCACGACATCCTGAACAGTATCTTCTGGAATATCCCAATCCCTTGGTATTTTCTGTATGAACTTACAACCCACCCATTTATCTGACTGTAATATAATTCCTACATTCATTTTTTCTTGCCGGATTAAGTCAGGTGCAATTTGTGCGACCACATATCTTAACTTCATGGCTAGCCTCCTTGCCTCGTTTGTGAGGCAAATAACTGGGGATTATCCAATATCAGAGATTTTACATTAGATGCTCTGTGAGCCACAAATTCAACAAGACCAGTAAGTTGTTTCTGGCTAGGAATCCATTCAGTTGGTATCACTTGAGCAGTTGCTTTTAACTGCTTTATATCAAAACCCTCAATCTTTATTAACCACGAGGTATAGTCCCCTAAACTGCAAACCACGCTACGAAGTTGCTGAGGCATTGGCATTACAAAACATCTAGGGTCATTATTCCGTTCTATGAACCCTTGCAAAGCAATAAGGTTAGGCAAATCTCCAATGAGTGCATGGCTATGGTCAATTAAAGACAAGGTATATTTCTGCATCCCATCAGAAGGCCGTTGTAATAACACGTTCCCTCCATGTCTATCACGGTTACATACCCAAACATCAAAAGCTATCATTCCAGCAATTACTTCTGAGTTGATTATATTTTGTTCCATACCCGGTTGGAAGGATTTGGCTTCGCTCCTTAACTCGAAACCAAGCCATTTGCCATTGAATGGGATAATTCTCCTCGAAGGTATCGGAAGTCCTATAAGTGAAGCAATATCCGCACAAAGCCATTCTGAAACTAATGTCCAAGGTTTTCGAGGGTCGTATTGTTTGGCTACATAATGACCTTGCCGAAGCCAAGCAATGATATGAGGTTCGCTTGCGCCTGGCAGTGTCCCTAAATCTACAAATCCCTGTTGGTCGAAGAAACTCGGTTGGTTCAAATGCTACCCCACATATTTCCCAACATCCACTATACCATTTGTTATACCTACTGGTAAGGGATAGTTGCGTATACAATATAACATATATATAATATAACATATATGGTATATCATGTAAACAGTCTAGATGAGGCGGGCAGTGAAATGACGAACAAGAAAGCTACAAATTATGAAGAATTTGAGGCGGAATTACTCAAAAAGCCGCAAATTCGCAAGGAATACGAGGCTTTAAAGCCTAAATATGACATGATACGGAGTTTAATAGAACGTAGGAGTCAATTGCATATTAGTCAAACGCAACTTGCGAAGATGATTGG
>JAUWGN010000064.1 GCA_030606385.1 Dehalococcoidia bacterium | reverse complement strand
AAGTTCAAGATTACGGCAGCTGAAAAGAAACTGGTTCTGAAGAAGAGGCAAGGGATGAAGGCCGATGTAACAACAGCACGGGAATGTTGTAAGGACATTTTAGACTTTCTTTCAGAGGGAGACGAAGCGTCTGAATTTTTGGAGACTCGGGGAGAACTAGAAATGGAGTTGGACACACCAGACACTAAGAAGGCGTTACGGCAATACTATCTTGCAGACGGTCTTCTAGATAAAGCTACTTCTTCTTTTAAGAAACTACTAAAAATGTTAAAATAGCCGGTGACCTAGGTTATTGGCACAGGCATTTAGATATGGGTAGCCCAGCTTAGCTGGCAGAACCCTAGGATTTTCCCAGTCCTAGGTTAAACTATACAATATGGGAACGAAGGTTAGTGTTCAACAGGAGGTAGAAGAATGGCAGACACTCTGTTTTTGCTACTGTATTGGACAGGACCCATTGGCATTGGCATTTTCCTTGTGTGTCTAGGCGGTATGCTCTATCTGATCGCTAAAGCTGATGAAATAAGTAAGCGCACAAAGGCAATGGTAAAGGAAAAGGGACTGGAAAAGAAAAAGGAATAACTGCCTCTCACAAGAGCATATTGCTAAATCCAGAATAAAGGCGCTGTCTATAGCATTTAGCGACAAACTAAATGAAGTGCCTTGAGCTAATTGAACTTGCCCATTGCTGCCTGGATGCCCTGGGTAAGGAAACAGTCAATTGCCTCGGCCACGGTGGTGATAGCCGACCTGATTACTTCCTCCTCTTGCGGAGTAAGATCGCCAAGCACATAACTTACTATGGCATCCTCGTCATCCTGAGCAGGACGTCCAATGCCCACCCTGATTCGGGGGAAATCCTCACTCCCCAGAGTGGAAATGATTGATTTCATTCCCTTATGTCCCCCTGAGCCGCCACTTTGACGAATCCGAACTTTGCCCAGAGGCAAGTCAAGGTCGTCATGAATTACCAGAAGATTGCTCAACGGAACGTCACATTTCTCCACCAGGCAACCTACCACCCTACCACTAATGTTGACGAATGTCTGTGGCTTGGCCAGCAACAATTTACTGCCAGCTACTTCACCAACACCTATCCTGGCCCGGCACTGCCTCTTATCAAAGCGGATGGAATGATGCCTGGCGAAATAATTCAGGCAGCGAAAGCCAACATTATGCCGATTATGAGCATAAGTCTTGCCCGGATTGCCCAAGCCAACAATGAGTTTCATCGAAACCTGTGCTATATTATAGCCCAAAAACTACGCCTTTTATTCTTATGGGAGAAATCACATGAAGGAATATAACTATTGCCCGATTTGTGCCACATCTCTGCAAATGGGAATGATTGAAGGAAGAAAGAGGAAATACTGCCCCGAATGCGATTTCGTTGATTACAAGAATCCCCTGCCAGTAGCATTGGCTGTAGCGGTAAAGGATAAAAGGTTTTTGCTCATTAAAAGAGGATTACCACCCAGAAAGGGTATGTGGGGCGCCGCTTCAGGTTTTATTGAGATCGGAGAAACACCGGAAGAAGCTTGCTTAAGGGAGCTAAAGGAGGAAACTGGGGTATCTGGAGAAATAGTAAAATTAGTCGGCGTAATCAGAATAGACGACAAGGAAATATATGGGGATATGTTGATAGTGGCATATCTAGTTAAGGTAAAAGACGAAAAGCTAGCTCCTGGAAGCGAGGCAGAGGATGCTAGATTCTTTGATATAGCGGAACTACCCGGTTATTACAGTTTCTTTCTCAAAGACATCATCGAAGAGATTCAAAATCAGGAAGTATTCTGATTTAGCAGTTCTAAGAATTCAGCTTCGCTAAGTGCCTTTATTCCCAATTCTTCCGCTTTTGCTAACTTTGAACCAGGATCAGCACCAACCACCAGATAAGATGTCTCTTTAGTCACGTCCGAGCCAGCTTTGCCACCAAGTTTCTTGACCCTCGCTTCTGCCTGTGATCGGGTGAAAGACTCCAGCTTCCCGGTGATGACAAACTCCAAACCAGTTAGAGGTAATTTTTCAGGCTTTGCTTCGGCAACTCTTTCCTTCTCCAGCTTCACTCCAGCTTTCCTTAATTTTTCAATAATATTTTTATTTCCTTTCTGTCTGAAGAAGGCAACGATGCTATCAGCTATCTTGGGGCCAATGGAGGGAAGGGATAGAAGCTCCTCCCGGCCAGTTTTGGCCATCTCGTCAATACTGGAAAACTTATCCGCCAGTAACTCGGCATATTCCTCACCAACATGTAAAATCCCCAGGGCGAAGATGACTCGTGCCAACGGTCTGTCCTTGCTCGCATCAATAGATTCAAGCACATTAGAGACGCTTTTATCAGCCATTTTTTCCAACCCGAGAAGCTGTTTCGGGGTAAGATAGTACAAGTCAGCCACATCCTTGACCAATCCCTTTTCAAACAAAGCCTGACACAGCTTTTCCCCCACACCATCTATATCCATAGCATTACGGGCGACGAAGTGCTTGATTTGCTCCAGGGCCTGGGCGGGGCAGGCAGCGTTGGTGCAGCGGTGCATAGCTTCATCCTCAGGCTTTATCACTTCAGCACCGCATACCGGGCAAATAGTATGGTCGGGCGGCTGTACTTCATCTCCAATACCCTTCCGCTTTTTGTAGATCTCCCAAGCCTTTTCCCTCATGGAGAACTCTTTTGCGTTTTTAGACCGCAAGGATTCCACATGCTTGACAATTTCCGGTATAACCTCCCCAGCCCGCTGCACGATAACGGTGTCCCCAATCCTGATATCCTTCCGATGAATATCTTCCTCATTGTGCAGTGCCGCTGAGCTAATAACCACGCCGCCTACATGAACAGGCTCCAAAATGGCATAAGGGTTAAGACTTCCCGTCCTGCCCACATTTATGCCGATGCCAATGAGACGCGTGGTGCCTTGAACAGCAGGAAACTTATAAGCAATTGCCCACCTGGACTCACGGGCCACCGTGCCCAGTTCTCCCTGAAAGGCAATCGAGTTAACCTTCACCACCATACCATCAGCTTCATAAGGCCAACTTTCTCGACCTTCCAGCCACTTTTGATGGTATTCCTCCGCTTCATCAAGAGTGCGGCATAAAGCTATATTTGGATTCACTTTAAAGCCCGCTGACTTAAGCCATTGCATAATCTCCCAGTGCGTATCAGGCACTGCTTTCCCTTCCACAGGACCCAGTCCGTAGACAAATATATCCAGGGGGCGTTTAGCAGTGATGCTGGAATCAAGCTGCCTCACCGAACCGGCAGCGGCGTTTCTGGGATTGGCAAAAAGAGGAAGTCCTTCCCTGGCTCTCTCTTCATTAAGCTTCTTGAATCCTTCCCTGGGAATATAGACTTCGCCTCTGACCTCAAACCTTGGCGGTGCTTCTTCCTTTGACACAGAGAGTGGAATACTTCTTATGGTCTTCAAATTCTGAGTGATATTCTCCCCTCGGTAACCATCTCCCCGAGTTGCCCCGGTGACGAGCAGACCATCAATATAGGTTAATGCCACCGCCAGTCCATCAATTTTAGGCTCGCAAACAAGGTCAAAATAGCTGCCACCTAAAAGGTTGCTTGCCCGCCTGTGCCAGGCAGCCAAATCTTCATAAGAAAAAGCATTAGCCAGACTGAGTAACGGCTCAGGATGTTCTACGACGCCAAATTCCTCGACAGGAGGAGCACCAATCCTTTGAGTGGGCGAATCGGAGGTGATAAGGTCAGGATGCTCAGCCTCAAGCTGCCTGAGCTCCCGCATAAGCTCGTCATATTCTTCATCGCTGATCTCAGGACTATCAAGGACATAGTAGCGGTGATTATGATAATTAATCAGCGAGCGCAGATCTTCTATCCGCTGCTTCACTTCAGCCACACCTCCCGTGGCACAATTTGAGAATTACTAAGAAACAAGCCCTATGGCGCGAGCTATTTTTTCCCTTTGGAACCCGGTATCGCCAAAGGCAATGCTTGCCGCCTTAGCCCTCCTGTAGTAAAGCCCGGGCTTGAACTCCCTATGAGTGCCATTGCCACCATACAATCTTATCATCCATCTGCTAAGCTCTTTATAATTCTGGTTTACATATGATTTAGCCATAGCAACTTCTTTGGCACAGGGGAGACCTTCCGATTCCATCCACACTGCCTTATAGACCAGATACTTACTGGTAGTCAGGCTGATGAACATGTCAGCCATTATGTGTTGAAGTGCCTGGAACTGAGCAAGAGGCTCGTCATATTGAACTCTATCCTTTAAGTAATCATTGGTCATAGGAACAATCCCATCCATAGCGCCAAGGGACTCACTGGCTTTGGCAATGGCTGCCCTTTCCATAACCTTCCTGACAATAGGCAATCCTTTGTCCAGCTCGCCCAGTATGTTTTTCTTGGGTACAGCTACATCTTTAAAGCTTGCCTCGCACAGCTTTTCCATGCCTATGGTGGGTATTACTTCGCAATGAACTCCCGGAGCCTTGGCATCCACTATGAACAGGGTAATGCCATCTTCAGGAGAAGCACCTTCCCTGGTTCTGGTAACGACTATCATATAATCAGCATTGATAGCTTGCTCTACAAAGAGCTTTATGCCATTAATTACAAAGTCATCTCCCTTAGGCACTGCTCTGACAGCGATACCGGAGGCGTCATGTATATCGTCAGCTTCAAGTAAAGCCAGGGTAAAAATCAATTCTCCATTGGCTATCTTTGGTAGGAACTCCTTTTTCTGCTCCTCACTTCCAGCATCAAGAATAGGGTAAGCACCCTCAAGCACAGTGCAAAAGAAAGGTCCAGGAGCGATATTTCTTCCCATTTCCTCCAGGACTATCGATAGATCCTGGAACGTCATTCCCATGCCTTCATATTCCTCGGGAATAACCAAACCCATCCAGCCTAACTCAGCCATTCCCCTCCAAATTTCAAGATCATGCCCCGTATCCGACTCCTCTATTTCCCTTACCTTTGCCTCGGGATATTTCTCCACAAGGAAATCGGCTGTCGACTTCCTCAGCATTGTCTGTTCTTCTGTGAAACTAGTATCCATATTCCCTCCTTATTTTGCTGCTTGAGCTGTAGCTAGAGCTTTCTCTACAGATACCGGCGAAAGTGGCCTGGGCATGTTTAAACCATACCACGCAATGATGTTCTTCTGTATCTCATTGGTCCCCATAGAGATGGTCAGTACAAAAGCCGCCTGATACATGCTTTCCCAGACACCTCTCTGACGTGCCCACCTGGAGGCGCTAACCTGACCATAGGAGCCTAATATATCAGTTCCGAGAGCGCCCAGGCGCTCATATATGTCCCCGATGAACACCTTCGCTGCTGATGATTCAAATAGCGCCGCCAACTGATTTCTATTTTGCTGATCCGCTATGTAATACGCCAGAGTACGAGATGCCTCGATTTCGACAGCCATCTCAGCAACCTTATTGCGAATAAATGGGTCCTGTGCCAGAGGCTTGCCGCCCACTTTTGTCTCATTGCAATACTCCACTAACGTTTCCAGCAACCGCCCCACCGCTGAGACAGCCAGTACATTAGACCTTTCAAAATTAACCAGTGCCTGACTGACTGCCCACCCTTGATTCTCTTCTCCAATAATCTGGTCCGCAGGGACATGCACATCATCAAAGAAGACCTCATTATACATATGCATCCTGTTCAGATATTCAAGAGGATTTATGGTAATCCCTGGTGCCTTCATATCCATTAGTAAGAACGAAATGTTACGACGTTTACGACCCTGGGGGTCGGTTCTGAACAAGCCAAAGCCCCAGTCAGCATTGTGAGCATTTGTGGTCCAGGTCTTCTGACCATTTATCACATACTCATCGCCCTTCCTTATAGCAGTAGCGGTAACAGCTGCCAAATCTGAGCCAGCATTAGGCTCACTATACAGCTCACACCATAACGTATCGCCATCCCCAATTCCAGGTAGGTATCTATCTTTTACTTCTTTGTTTCCCATAGCGAGAAGCGTAGGGGCAAGCATTTCTATTCCAAAGATATCAACGCCAGGCAGAACGTAATATCCTCTGGCCTCACCAAAGAACACGCGGTCCATATGACTTCCTACCCCTCCATACTCCGGAGGCCAGCCAAGCCGAAGCCATCCCCGCTTGGCGAATTCCTTACGGCAACGCGTTATGTAAGGCTGGTTCGCCTTCTCATACTCGGCTTCTATTCCATCTATGAAATCCTTGGGCTTTTCTTTACTTAGCTCCTTGCAACCCTCAAAAAATTCCTTCCTCCTCTTCTCCTCTTCCTCCGAAAGCTTAAAGTCCATCTGTAACCCTCCTTGTTGAATTTATTCCTTGAAAGACCTTACCATAGCCTATTTCCCAAGAATGCTCTATTTTCCGACACATCAACCCCAAACCGCTCAATTTTACAACCCCCTGCCCCTCATGTCAAATGCCAGATTGCACATCCATTTAGGCATACCCCCCTTTGTCATCGCGAGGCATGTCCCCCTTCTTCGTCGTTGCGAGGCACGTCCCCCTTCTGTCACTACCGGGAAATCCTAAACTCAAAGCACTAAACCCTAGACAAATCCTAATATCTAAATTCAAACTTCAAAACTCTTTTGGTCATTCGGATTTTGGTCATTTGATATTGTTTAGTATT
>JAUWGN010000110.1 GCA_030606385.1 Dehalococcoidia bacterium | reverse complement strand
GCTGCCTTACAGGTAATAAGGAGGTCTTATGGAATATAGGATGTTGTATATTGGAGCGATAGTATGTGGGCTTGGAGGAGCCGCGCTGATCAGCTACGGTGCTTTCGATACACCTAAAGGGGTGGGCATTGCCGGCTTATTTTTTCTATTGGTAGGGCTTGCACTATTAGCAGTTCATTTTATTGGTGAGAGGAGACGGTGAAGGCTTTAGAGATAAGGAGGAAATTTGCCGCGAGCTAGAAGCGGGAAAGTTACTCATAGGCGTCATAAAAAGGTGCTCGGCTTGACCAAGGGGCAGCGAGCTACCAGACATGCGCTATACCGTCGGGCTCATGAGTCGATGCTTCATTCTTTGTATTATGCCTATCGGCATCGTCGTGAAAGGAAAGGCGACTTCAGGAGATTGTGGATTGTTCGCATAAATGCTGCAGCGCGTGCTCAAGGGCTTTCATACAGTCAATTTATGAGTTTGTTGACAAAGGCGAATACCGGGCTAAATAGGAAGATACTGGCGGATATGGCAGTTAAAAGCCCTGAGGATTTTGCCAAATTGGTGGATTCCATAAAGGCTGCAAGTTAAACTCTTATCGGAATAGTGCTACAGCAACTGGAACAAATTCAAAAGCAAGCTTCTGAAGAGCTGGAAAAGATAAATGACCCTAAGGAACTCCAGTTATGGAAGGTTCGTTACCTGGGGAGAAAAAGCAGGCTGACCCGAGTTCTGAGGTCTTTGGCTACCTTGCCATTGGAGGAGCGGCGAAAAATAGGTGTTCGAGGTAACGAAGTTAAGAATATTCTGGAATCAAGTCTCGCTGAACGGGAAAAGATTTTGGAAGAAGCCCGAATTGCTTCTTCTTTGAAATATAAGAAGTTAGATGTCACTTTGCCCGGCCAGCCTCTCTCTGTGGGTCGGCTTCACCCCATCACTCAAACGCTAGAAGAGATTTGCGACATTTTTAAAGGTATGGGGTTTCAAGTGGTTGAAGGTCCTGATGTAGAATGGGATTACTATAATTTTGAAGCTTTGAATATTCCTCAAGAGCATCCGGCAAGGGATATGTTTGCCACATTATGGGTGGATGCTGAAGTGGGAAGTGGCAAAGCGAGACTTTTACGCACTCACACTTCACCGGTGCAAATCAGGCTGATGGAGGAGAAACGGCCACCGATAAGGGTGGTGGTGCCAGGGCGATGTTACCGATACGAAGCAACTGATGCTACTCATGAGTCAATGTTCTATCAGGTTGAAGGGTTAGCGATAGATAAAAATATCACCATGGCTGATTTGAAAGGCACATTGGTTGAGTTCTGCCGCTGTCTTTTTGGCGAAGAGAGGAAAATTCGCTTCCGCTGTGATTATTTCCCCTTTGTTGAGCCTGGTGCCGAGGTAGCTATTGAGTGTTTAGCTTGCCATGGTGCTGGGTGTCGGGTATGTGGCTATACCGGGTGGCTTGAAATTCTTGGTGCCGGTATGGTGCATCCTGATGTGCTCAGGCGTGGTGATATTGACCCTGATGTTTATAGTGGTTTTGCCTTCGGAATGGGGGTGGAGCGTATGCCTATGCTCCGCTATGGCATCGATGATATTCGTCTTTTTTACGGGAACGACCTCCGGTTCTTAAAGCAGTTCTAGGTAAAATGAAGGTCTCGCTTAAGTGGCTCAGTGAATATGTTGATATAAAGCTTACTCCTCAGGAGCTAGCTGATAGGTTAACGATGGCTGGCATTGAGGTCCAGGGGGTGCAGACTATAGGTGGTTGGGAAAAGATGATGGTGGGGGAGGTGACTGAGGTGAATCCCCACCCTGATGCTGACCGTCTAAAGCTGGCTACGGTTAACTTAGGTGCGCAACAACTTACCGTGGTTTGTGCTGCCCCCAATATCGCTGTAGGTCAGAGGGTGCCTTTTGCCCTGGTAGGAGCGCAGCTTATAGATGGTCATACCGGGGAAAAGTTAACGCTGAAGCCAGCTAAAATTCGGGGTATTCTCTCTGAAGGCATGGTTTGTTCCGAAAAAGAGCTGGGAATTTCCGATAGCCATGAGGGCATAATGGTTTTGCCTTCAGAAGCGCCTGTAGGCATACCGCTTGGTGAGTATCTGGGCGATACTATTTTTGATTTGGATGTAACCCCCAATCGCCCAGATTGTCTGTGCTTGATGGGCATTGCCAGGGAAGTTGCTGCGCTTACTGGAAAGGAAGTTCATTTACCCGAGATTGACTACCAGGAGGAGGAGCAATCGATAGATTCCCTTATTTCTGTTGATATAACTGCTCCGGAGCTATGTCCTCGCTATTGTGCTAGCCTGGTCACTGGAATTACTATATCCTCCTCGCCTGTGTGGCTACAACAGCGACTAAAAAGCTATGGCATGCGTCCCATAAGTAACGTTGTTGATATCACCAACTACGTGATGCTGGAATATGGTCAACCTCTTCATGCCTTCGATTATCATAAACTTGGGGGGCATAAGATAATCGTTCGCCGAGCCAAAAACGGTGAGACAATAACCACTTTAGACGGAGAGGGGCGAACTCTTAACAAAGACATGCTGGTCATTGCTGACAAGGAAAAGCCTGTCGCCATCGCTGGTATTATGGGAGGGTTGGAGAGTGAGGTTAGTGACGAAACCACTGCTATTTTGCTTGAATCGGCTAATTTTGACCATGCGACTATTCGTCGTGGGGCGAGGCATTTTCAGCTAACCAGTGAAGCATCGCTCCGTTTTGAAAAGAGATTGAGCCGAGAATTGCCCTTGGTGGCATTGAAGCGGGCTACCTGGTTATTTCACGAACTTGCTCATGGTAAGGTGGCGAAGGGTGTAGTGGATGTCTATCCAGGGAAGGTGAAGCCACAAGGGATATTGATTTCCGCTGAGGAGGTGAAACGATTATCAGGTCTGGATGTAAATATTGATGAAATAGTCAGGGTGTTAACTTCCCTGGGTTTCGAATGTCGACAAACCAGCGTGCCTTCACAAGCTTTAATATTCGGTCCTTACTGGCGCAGTGACATTAACTGTGCTGCTGATCTTGTAGAGGAAGTGGTTCGCATCATTGGCTATGACAAGATTCCGACTACCATGCTTAGCGCTACTTTGCCAGAGCGTGAACCAGGTCCGAGGCTCGAACTAAGGAAGAAAATACGAGGAATTATGGTTGGTCTTGGCTTCCAGGAGGTATTGACCTATTCCCTAACCAGTTTAGAGAAATTGAGGAAGCTTTCGATTGAGCTGGAACCTGAGGCTTTGAAAGTGGCTAATCCAATGACGAAAGAGCAAGAATACTTGCGGCCCAACTTGCGCGCTGGCTTGCTAGTCGCTTTAGCACAAAACCGAAAGGTGGAGCCAGGTGGCATAAGGTTGTTTGAAATTGGCAAAGTGTTTTTGCCGCAGCGTCCCTCTGTCATTGCGGTGAGCCGAAGCCCTGACTCTGAGCGAAGTGAAGAGGAAGGGACAGCGAAGCAATCTCGTCGTGGTGAACATGAGCTACCCCAAGAGAAGGAAATGTTGTGTGCCCTGCTTAGTGGTACGAAAGCGAGCTTATCGTGGAGGGGTGAAAAAGGCGAATTTGATTTCTTCGATGCCAAAGGGGTAACAGCAAATCTGTTACGAGGGTTAGGGTTAATCGCGGAGTTTAAACCTGGTAGTGACCAGAATTTGTCCCCGGCTGAGAGCGCCGAGATAATCAGCGAAGGTGACAGGATAGGTGTGTTGGGCATTTTGCACCCCAAAATGATACAGGCTTTTGAGCTTGATGGTGTTGTTTGCCTTATCGAAATTGACGTCGAGAAGCTGCTCATCATGTCCTCCGGGCAGAAGCGATACATACCTATTTATCGATTCCCTGCTGTCTCCAGAGATATCGCCTTAATAGTTGATGAACAAACAAGCTATCAACAGGTAGAAAGCATAATCAGAAGCTTTCCCCTGGTAACCGAAGTTACGTTATTTGACTTTTACACTGGGGAGCAAATACCTCAGGGTAAGAAGTCCTTTGCCATAAGGGTTGTGTATCAATCGCCCGACCATACTTTGACCGATGAAGAGGTCAATCAAATCCAGCAAGACATGCTGGCTAAGCTAAATCAGGAACTAGGGAGTATTTTAAGAAGCTGATGCTTTCCTCTTTCGTCTCAGGGCTGATAAAGGTTGAGCTCCGGCATGGGATAATGCTTTTGGTTCTTGGTGATTATTACCAACCGGTAGCTAATAGCCACAGCAGCGATAAGTGCATCAGCCACTGTTAACCGAATACCTTGCTGGCTGAAATCGTTAATATATTGACCCGCCGTCCTGGCTATCCCCTTATCAGAGGGATAAAAAC
>JAUWGN010000120.1 GCA_030606385.1 Dehalococcoidia bacterium | reverse complement strand
TCTAGCCCGGGCGTCATACGCTGGGAAGCACCCAGAGAAATATAATAACTCCATGCCCTTAGCAAAAGGCTTTACAGCCAGGCGCTCCGCCCAATCACCTCGCTTCTCTCTTGCCTCGCCAAAAGGATTGCCCACGCTGGTAATGTTTGTCATAGCCCGCCGCAGTGAATCAGGAATTTTGCCTACACCTAGCTCTACTTCGACTCTACGCAGATTCCTCATGAAATCTATTATCTCTACACCACGAGGACATTGGTCAACACAAGTATCACAGGTGGTGCATGTCCATATTTCCTCGCTTTCGAAGTCAATTAACCCTAATTGTGCCTCATGGAGCATTCTTCGGGCTGACAGCCCATTCACGTCTGTTGTAACCTGAGTATAAGGACAAACAGCTCTACATGTACCACACTGAAAGCAACTTACCCAAGAAGAGTCCTTTATGCCTTCAACAGCTAAAGCTTGGGCCAGTTCGGCATTGGACTCATTCAGGATGATAGAAATGTCCGGTAGTATTCCAGTTATGTCCTTATATCGCCAGTGATACTCTAGTTCTTGCGCAATCCCTTTTATCCAATCTGGCTTACTGCCTATAGTCATTCAATTCCTTTCTTGCATTTCAGCCAGGAAAGCTGCTACTCTGGCAGCTACAGCATTGCCATCAGCGATGCAATCTGGGATAGGCTTCATCCCAATAGCAGCACCAGCCAGGAACACCCCCTCCCTGGTAGCATCATTTGGATACAGGTCTTTGTCACGGCACTCAAAAAAACCATCCTCGGCCACATCTATATCCAGCATAGTAGCTATCTTTGGGGCATCAAGGGCGGGGGTCATGCCATGAGATAGAGAGACCAGGTCAAAAACGCCCTGAATCGGCTTGCCCAAAAAGGTGTCTTCAGCTCTGATAGTGACATCACCATTGGGCAATACCCCACATTCAGCTATCCTCCCCCTAATATAGGTAATACCCATCTCCTGTGCTCGGCGATACATCTCTTCGAACCCGCGACCGTAGGTACGGATATCTATATAGAAACACGTCACTACAGCATCAGGATGCCTTTCTTTGATTTCGATAGCCTGCTTGGTGCTAAAGGAGCAGCAGATGCGTGAGCAATAGTTATGACCTAGCTGCTCATTCCGGGAGCCGACACAAAACGCTATAGCAACCCGTTGGACGATTTTACCATCGCTCGGTCTCCTGATTTCACCCCCGGTCGGCCCTCCAGGGTCAAGTAGGTGCTCCAGTTCAGTAGCGGTGATGACATTCTTGTAAACACCATATCCATACTCTTCCTGCAAAGAGGCATCGAAGGGCTCGAAACCAGTGGCTACTACAATAGCCCCGACAGGAATTTTATAATTACCTGTGCCCAGGCTAGCCTGGAAATGCGGCGCCTGACCTTCCACATGACTGACCGTAGTTCCACACCTGATTTCCACTAAGTGCGCTCCTCGGACTCGGTCTTCCAGTTCCTTGACTAATTCCTTGCCACTATGGAAGAAGGGGAAGGTCTTGTCATAGTTTTTCACTCTGCCACCCAGCTCCTGCTCTTTTTCCACCAAAACAGATGAAATGCCCAGGCCGTTCAAAGCGATAGCCGTCTGCATGCCGGCTACCCCACCACCTAGAATCAGGACTTTTCGCTCCATGGTGCACACCTTCACGGTAAGGGTATTCCCCTCATGGTTCTACCTGCAGCAAGTGTTGCCTCTACTATCTCGTCACTACAAGGCAAAGTCTGCTCATCCTTTCCTAGCCAGGTCTTCGACTCATCGTAGGGGATTCCAATCTTGTCCAGCAGCGGCTCTACTGGCACAGTATGAAATTGAATCCCCACTATATCATAAGGGTCCCAACCCATCAGTAGCCCAGCCAGTTCCATATAGGTCAAAACAGGAATGAAGTATTCCTTGCCCTTAAGCTCTTTGATTGCCCACTGCTCTTTGTCCAGATATACCTGACATCCGGGGCAATTGGTCACAATAAAGTCCGGCTCGAAGGGGTCCATGCTTACCATCTTTTTATTGACACAAGCCGTGGTAAAGCCACGATTAGGTGTCAGCATGCATTGTCTGAATCCCATACCACAGCAATGTCGGCGTTCAGGATAATCAATTTCCTTGCCTCCCCAGGCTTTAACCAGGCCAGAGAGCACTTCACAGTACTCCGCACCACCTAAAGACCTTTCTAACGGGAAAAGCTTGTTATAGTGGCAACCCACATGGTCCACTCCCCTTAAGGGGCGACCGGATTCCTTATCCACCAATTGGTAAATCATAAATTCATCCCTTAACCTCAGGCGATGCTTATAAACTACATCGCTCACGTGTAATATATGCCTGGGGAGCTCAAATTTTCTGCCGCAGGCCTCCATTAACAACTTATCTATTTTCTGCTTAAGCCCGGGCTCTTGGCGGTAAAGGTCAAAACATTCACTGTGAATGCCAAACGAGGTAACGCAGGCTACAGCGATGGTCTCATATCCAGCCTCCTGAGCCAGCGACCACAGTCTAGCAGTGGTCAGCAGAGTGCTCTCTATGGTAGTTACATCTCCGTGGTAGGCTATCCCGGAACAGCAAGTACACATAGATTCTGGCTTCAGGTTCCAGTTCCAGTCCAAATCCAAAAGGTCAAAAAGCCTGGGTATTGTTGCCTCTGACCCAGGATAGCCAACTGCCAAAATGCAGCTCGGCAAAAGGAAATAGCCATCGTCGGGAATTTCCTTAATGTACCTTCTCCAGATATTCTCCCTTGCCTCAACATCATATATATTGGTTTGCATTGTCAGGTACTCATCTTGTGATAACATTTGTCTCTCGTCCATCATAAACTCCTGTTACTCCCGCATGGTTATACTGAGGCCACGCTGGACTATGCCTAAGGCTAAACCTTGTAAAAGTAGTCATCAATATCCATATCCCACTCCCTGGCTTGTTCCTGGGCGTACTTCTCAATTTGCTCCCATAGAGGGAAAGTGCCACCAACCTGCCAGCATCGCCTTATTTCATGCAAGGTATCGGGATGAACCTTTCTCCCGGGCATGGAGCCGTCCATATCGGGACAACCTCCGACCCGTCGGTATATCTCGTCTTTATTGAGGGCATAGCGGGCGAACTTAGGTCCGAAATCAAGGTGAAAAGGTAGCAGGGTATTTCTAAAGTAAAGGGAGCATGCCCTGTTCCAGTAGTTACCGCCCCAGAGGTGTCTTCCAGTGTACTGCTGCCTTCCCCGTTCGCTGCATATATGATAGCCCTTTAGCTGACTAAGCTGTCTGAGGGAAGATATTAGGGCAAAAGGGTTATTGCCTCGAGGACATCTGAGCTTGCAAGTGCCACATTGCGCACAGTACCAGATGGTATCTGCTTTCAACAGCTCAACGATTCTTTCCTCATCCTTAGATTGAACCGTCTCCATGATCAATCGAGGGTCATAATCATAGAACTCGGCAGCGGGGCATACCGCGGTACAGGCACCGCAGCTCATGCAAGAATGAAGGGCATGCCTGGCTACCAGATGGTTTTCAATCCACCAGACGCAGGATTTATTTCGAGCCTCTTCATACCATTTTTCTGTTTCACTCTTTCCATATTTCTTCTGCCAAAGAGCTATCTCCCGGCGATCCTTTTCCCGCTCAAAGGGGGTTAGGAAGAGCTTCTTAATATTGGGATAATAATAGACTCCCCCCCAAACCACTTTTTCATCCCTCAGCTCATAATATTTGTTGATTATCTCTTCATCCGATAAACTCTCAAGATATTCACGACACCTCTTGGCATCTCTCCCATGCCAGGAAGGTTCCCTGCTAAACCAGGGCTCTAAATCCTCCGCTGGTATCTCGCTGGGAGAGTCAATCTCATCAAGAGCATCCTCGGGTGGTGAAGGCTGACCAGGATAGCATTGCCTTGCTGGGTCAAGCCTCGCTTTCCCATCCTTTTCTCTATACGTACC
>JAUWGN010000030.1 GCA_030606385.1 Dehalococcoidia bacterium | reverse complement strand
GTCTTTGAGCCACTGCAACCAGACATATGCTGGCTGGCTCCTGATATCGCGATAGCAAAATAAATATCGGGAGCGACAATTTTACCAGTGAGACCGATGTGCATCGCCTCAGGCACCCATCCATTATCACATGGCGGTCGGGAAGCCCCTACTGCGCCCTTGAGCACAGCGGCAAGTTCTTTCAACGTAGAGTCGTAGGGTTCAGGTCCACCACAACCTCTACCTCCACAGACTATCGCCGCGGCATCCTCCAGCTTGACGCCGGTTACTTCCTCCTTTATAGTCTCCACCACCTTCGTCTTCACCTTAGACGTATCTATGGTGACCTTAGCAGGAATAACCTCCCCTTTTCGGGATTCATCACGCTCTATGGGGGACATCGCCTTCACTCTAATAGTAGCTATCTGGGGCAGCGCCTCAGATGTAAATATCGCCTGAGCATTGCCTCCATACACCGAACTCGTCTGCGTAAGCTGTTTTGTCCCCGGGTCTATGCTCAATTCAAGGCAGTCCGTGGATAAGCCAACCTGAAGTCTAAAAGCAAGCCGAGGAGCCAGGTCGGCACCCATGGACGTGTTACCCAACAGGATGACACGAGGTGAAACCTGTCCGATAACCTGGTCAGCAACCTGCATATAACAGTCTGCTTCGTATCGCTTTAACGTTGAGTCTTCTACGGTATAAACTTTGTCCGCTCCAAAAGCAATTGCCTCCTTGGCGAGGTCACCAACCGCATCGCTGGCCAGTAAACAAGATAAATCTTCCTTTAATTCATCAGCAAGTTTCCTGCCACATCCCAGCAGTTCAGTGGTGATAGAAGGGAATTCGCCTTCTGCTATTTCCCCGAAAACTAAGATACCTTTATTTTCAGCCATCGTTTCCTCCTTGAATTTAGAGTTTTTTTGCTTCTCTAAGCTTTACAGCCAAGTTAGCGCCGGCTTCCGCTGGAGTATCTGCTTCGATTATTTCACACTTAGTCTCCCTCACTGGCTGAAAGAGTTTAGCCAGCTTAACACACCTTCCGGCAGCACCAACCTGGGAGGGTTCAAGCCCGATGTCTGCTGGCTTCCACACGATGGGCTGCTTTTTCGCCGCTGCCATAATCCCCTTAAGAGCGGCATAGCGTAAATCACCCAGCTCACTGGTTATTGTGAGCAAGGCAGGAAGCTCAACCTCCACAACTTCATAGCCATCGCGAACAGCTCGTTCTACTTTCGCCTTTCCATCAACGACCTCCACCTTCCTGACCACACTCACCGCAGGAATCCCTAAAATTTCCGCAATGCCTAAACCAACCTGCCCGGCATTCCAGTCAGCAGATTGCCGCCCACAGAGAATAAGGTCATATTCCCCCACCTTCTTGATCGCCGCAGCCAGTGCATTGGCCGTTGCCCAACTATCTCCCTCTTCAAAAGCCGCGTCTTCAAGAAGGATAAGCTCATCACCACCCACAGACAGCGGTTTCTTAATCACGTCACGCGTCAGATTGTTTCCCAAACTAATCACCGTGATTTTGCCGCCTATCGTGTCTTTAATCCTTAACGCAGCCTCCACAGCATTTTCATCATAGGGACTAACCACTGGCTTTACATCTGGCGGCATAATCATCTTGTCCCCAGCCACCTTGAATGAAGCTGGGGGAGCCTCAGGATCAGGAACTTGTTTACAACAGACAATCATGTTAATCGGCATTGTCCAACCTCCTTAAATAATTGCGAACCTATAAGATTATATTAAAAAACCCGAAATTGTCAACACCTTCTATACTATATAGTAAATAGGTTTGAAGCCAATGGCTGCTAGCCACAGGTGGCAAAGCTTTGTTAGTACTCTTTCTGCACCTCTTTGAAGTTCAGCTTCATGTCAAACTGGAAGTAGAGGGCAGCTAATACCTCATCAAACTTGAGTTTGTAGACCGGATCAAGTTCAGAAGGTGAATCATAGGTAATGGATGCTGGTCCCATCCATATTGTGCTTTCGCCCTTGGGATCTTTATGGAAGTCTATCTCCGCATACCAACTTATCAATTGTGTAACACCATCACCAGGCTCTTTAATCCAGGGAAGATGTCTGACAGAGAGTAAAGGAGTTGGGTACGGGAAATATGCCTCTACTACACTACCCATTGCTCTCTCCACAGGTTTAAAGGTGAAAGTAATTAGCCTTTTACCCGCTGGTCTCTCTAAAGTCCCTTCCAAGAAGTCAAGTTTGTTCTTAATATCTATATCTGCCAATTTCTTGGGCGCTCCGGCAAGTTCTCTCCCGGCAGCCATCGCAGCGTCATTTGTCACATAAATGTAGGGGATATAATATCCCATCTCTCCGTGTATATCTTTCACCATAATAAGCGAAATCTGTTCATTGTATTGTCCCAAGGTGCTGTAAGAGTATCTGGATATCCAGATTGCCCCTTGGGGAGGGTCGCTGAATGGTTCAAGTCCCTCGGGCAGGATTTCATTTATATCTCCCGTGATCATAAACACGGCTGCAAGCGCATCGCAGTTTCGGTACTCTATTCCTCTTTCACGATTAATATCATAGAGTGGGGCATCGAAAGGAATAGACTCACCTTTATCTCCACCTTTTAAAACCATCCTACACCTCCTTATATGCTAAATTGTTATATCGCTGGTAAATTTTCTCTAACACTCTTGGACAATGTTGTATGCTGCTGCAAGTCCCAGAACCTCAGTTGTCCCGTCCTCAATCAATCCAGCCCGCGCATCCCTGAAGAGTTTTTCAATGAGAAAGTCCTTGGTAAGCCCGTATCCCCCAAAGATCTGCAGTGCTTCATAAGCCACTTCAAATGCTGACCTTTTGCCGTAAATTTGCGCGGAAAGAGCATGTCTTGAAGAAGCATCAAAGGTTCTTTCTATATAGGTTTTCTCCCAGACATGCTCCATTATCTTCCTTGTGTAACATCTTGAACTCTCTACTTTTTCGAACATTTTGTAGAGCTTTTGTTTAACTAACTGGTGCTCACACAGTGGTTTACCTTCCTGAACTCTGTTTTTGGAATACTCCAGAGCCTCCTCAAAAGCCGCCCGGGCCAGGCCGGTAAACACCGTCCCCATAAAACAGCTCGTCGTGCAAATTATCTGACCTATACGGAATTCATAGAAAGGAGGCCTGATAAGCATGTAATCATCTGGGATATGCACATTATCAAAAGTGATGTCCCCTTGAGGGTCGTCCCTTAAGCCGAGCTTATCAACCGGCTTCCCTTTGGTTACACCTTCTTGATCCAGTGGGACAATACAGAATGCCCCGTTCGCTAAACTATCATGAGGCGGCAAGGTCACATGGAGACCAACATGCGTAGCTGTGGGTGCAGAAGATATCCAGCTAGATTTAGGTCCATTGATGACCCACCCATCACCATCTTCATCAGCCCTTACCTCACCGGGGTGGAGCTCTTTTACATGGGGAAGAAAACTTTCTTCACAAGCCATGATATAATCTGAGCCACACTCAGGCTCAGTCACACCCCAACAACCATGATATTTAGCTTCTGTATCCTCCACCCAGGGTTTTACTATCTTCTCAATAACATCTCCCATAGCAAACAGGGAAGCCACTGCAGGCGCTATTTGGTCGACACCTATCGCTGTTGTTAGCCCCACACTTCCCCAGCCAAGTTCTTCTAAAATTATGTGTGCTTCCGTTGCATTTACACCTAATCCACCATAATCTGGGTCTATAAAGATCCTGTGATATCCCAGCTTCTTCATTTGTTTTAATACATCCCAATATGGTGAATCTTTCGCTATTACCTGCTCTGGATCGGACATCCGGTCTAATTCTCGTGCAGCAGGTCTTATTACTTCTTCGGCAAACCTATGTGTTTCTTCTCTTAGTAATGATAATCCCTTGTCTTCTCTAACCTTTGGGTCGATTTCAAAGTACATGAAGTCTCCTATTAATGTTCATACTAAGCTTCTATATCCCTCTACTAATCGATGGGAACCCCAGCGAACACCTCCTTCGTTAGCGCCACCACTGCTTTCATGTGTTTCATCACATACGACATATCACCTTCAAGCTTCAATTTGTTGCTCATTACCAATCTAATGGTATCCTGTTTGCCTGAAACCATCAGTTTCCAGGCGCTATATTTCCCAGAAAGCTTGAAAGTTGCATCTTCGTGTTCACCTGGAGCCACCGGCTTCATGGCTCTGACGCTACCATGCCAGAAATCTGACCAGAAATACGTGCATGCACCCTTTAAGTCCTCTACAGATAATTTTGAGACCATGCTCAACATTTCGTCTATACTGAATTTGTCAGCAGGGCTATCTAACGGAACACCCAATTTCTTTTCGAAAACATCGCCCATAGGAGTGCCGTTATACTTCCTTCGAGCCTCCAATGGCATCATATCCAAGAAGCTTATGAAACCTTCCATGCCTTCTCTTCTGCTCAGGTCCCTCACAAATTCCTCGTCACCCTCGATTATGCTTAGAAAATCGCCTTCCCAATCCTTTGCTGCCTCCTTGTACTTCTCGCTTTTCTCTGCGGCCTGCAATACTGCCTCCACCCATTCTCTTGATGGAAATATAGCCATTTTCTCACCTCCTCATTAAATAACTTCCAAAGCATAAGGCTATATCAAGAAAAGCAAAACGTCAATAACACGGTGAACTTGCCCATTTCCAGCCATATTTGTTTTAATAACACACTACTTCGATGAACAGGATATATCTTGATCACGCCGCCACCACACCGACACATCCTGAGGTGGTAAAAGCGATGCTGCCATATTTCAGTAGTGCCTTCGGCAATCCCTCAACTCTCTATTCTTACGGGCAGGAAGCAAGGAAAGCCGTTGAGGAGGCAAGGAACAAGATTGCCAGCCTGATTAATGCTCAGAGTGAGGAAATCGTTTTTACCAGTGGAGGGACAGAGGCAGACAATTTCGCTATAAAGGGTGTTGCTTACGCCAATGAACATAAAGGGAATCACATCATTACCACCCCTATTGAGCACCACGCTGTGCTAGAGCCCTGTAAGTTTCTGGAGAAAAGAGGATTCTCCGTTACATATCTTCCCGTGGATAACCAGGGCCTGGTTGACCCACAGGATATCAAGAACGCTATCACCGATAAAACCATACTTATTTCAATAATGCATGCCAACAATGAGGTAGGCACCATAGAACCAATAAGCGCAATAGGCAAGATTGCTAAAGACCGAGGAATAATTTTCCACACGGATGCGGTTCAAACTGTGGGACATATCCCCGTTGATGTAGACAAGCTGGGAGCGGATTTACTCTCTATCTCAGCCCACAAGTTTTACGGACCAAAGGGAATAGGAGCACTGTATGTCAGGAAAGGCACGAAGCTGGCTCCATTCATCCATGGTGGCGAACAGGAGAAGGGACAGCGCGCAGGCACTGAGAATACCCCAGGCATTATAGGCTTTGGTAAGGCAGTAGAAATTGCCATGCAGGAAATGACTAAGGAGAGAACGAGACTCAGCCATCTTCGTGACAAATTCATTAAAGGTCTACCAGAGCAAATTGAACAGATTCAGCTGAATGGTCATCCCACAAAAAGGCTACCCAACAATGTCAATGTGACCATTGACTCGGCTAGGGCGGATTTAGTGCTTCTAAACCTCGAAACAGAGTGGATTTACGCTTCTAGCGGCTCAGCTTGTAGCTCATCGAATCCCGAACCTTCGCATGTGCTTCTGACACTAGGGCTCTCACCGGAACAAGCCCGTAGCTCGCTCAGATTTACCTTAGGTCGAGAAACTACCGAAAGTGATATAGAGCGAGTGCTTGAAGTGCTACCCCGCATAATAGGCAAGGCAACGGTCATGTCAGAGCTCCTAGAAGGCCTGGCGCGGCGTTCAAGATGCTGCTAGATTGAAACGTGCTAAATATATCCAAAGCCAGTTTCAATCGCTTACAGAATCAGATTCAGCAAACTGCCCACAACCAAGGAAGCAGCTATCATTATCCCGGTAGCAACAAGCATGCCCTTGAGTTTCAACTCCCGAGCCAGCACCACAAAACTGGCGATACACGGGAAGAACATAGCCAGAACCACGCTGCCGACGACCAGCTGGTTGGCACTCAGACTTAGGGCGCCGAGCATACCCACGGCCATATCCTTACGCAAAAAGCCGATGGCCAGCGCCGCAGTTGCCTCCCTGGGCAACCCCAAAAGTCCACTCACCACCGGCGCTGCAAAGTTGGCGATGTAGTCAAATACATTCAGGGCATAGAGAATGGTGATGACGAAGATGCCTAACATAACTATAGGGATTGCTTCTTTAAGGAAGCCTAAGATTCTCATCCAGAGCTTCACAGCCAGAATGCGAGCTGAGGGTAGGCGATATGGTGGAATCTCAATTAGGAGTTCAGGGCTGAACCCTTTCACCGTTAGGTTTAAGATCAATCCCAGGATGATCCAGACCACGAAAAGCGTGCCATACACTATAGCTACATAGTGCCAGCCCTCTCCTCCAACCAATCCGATGACCATGGCTTGAAGGGCAGCACACGGGACTGCAATGGAGATAAGGGTAGCAACAATGAATCTCTCCCTCTTACTTTCCAAAATTCGGGTGGCCAGGATTCCGGGAACATTGCATCCCAGGCCAAGGAGCGTGGGTATAATGGCGTATCCGTGCATTCCCAGACGGTGCATCAGAGTGTCAAGGAGCACTGCCACGCGAGGCAAGTATCCTAGATCTTCTAGAAAACCTAACACCAAGTAGAAAGCGAGAACATAAGGTAGGACAGCCCCAAAGGGTATGAACAGCCCCGTCGTCAGGATGCCAAAGGACTGGATAAAGTCTATCTCTCCGCTGATAAGCTTGCCTATCAGGATATCGTGCAGGAAGCCGCCTGATCCCAGAAATTCGCTTAGCCGCATCATTAGAGGAGCCCAGAGGTTGTTAAACAGCGGCTCGGATATATATCCAATGAGGCTCTCACCGATGAAGCGAATTATCATGAAGGAAGTCAAAAGGACCAAAACAGCGATAGGGATTCCTGGGAAAGGCTTGACCGAAGCATCGCCCAGGTGTTCCAGCCAGGTGTGGTGCCGATGAGTTACTGTTTGCACCTGCTCTATAATTCTGCCCACGGCTGCCCACCGTTCATCGCGTGTTCGATGAGATACAGGTGGAGATGCTGCCTCATGGATGCGAGTCACCAATTCCTTCATTCCCTCCCCTGTCACTGCTACTGTGGGCACGACAGGTACTCCCAAAAGTTGCTCCAGCTTCTTGACATCGATGTGTATTCCTCTATGCTTGGTATCATCCCACACATTCAGCGCTACTATTACGGGGATGTCTCTTTCTAGCAATTGCATGGTTAGAAATAGGTTTCTCTCCAGATTGGTAGCATCGACGACATCAATGACTAGATCACCGTCCTTGAGCATCTCTGTAGCCACCTCTTCTGCCTTGGAAGTAGGCTCCAAGGTATAAGTGCCGGGCACATCTATCACCTCAGCCATTTCCTCTCCCAGTTTGAGATACCCCTTGGTGAACTCTACTGTAGTGCCCGGATAATTGGAGATGATAACCCTGACCCCAGTGAGGCGCGAGAAAAAGGCGCTCTTCCCCACATTGGGGTTGCCCATCAAAAGTATCTTCACTTGCTCTCTAGCTCAACCAGGATTCTCCTGGCCATGCCGAAGCCAATGGCAAGCTGAGCACCATCCACTTGGATCGTCACCGGCCCGCGCATGAGCATGGAACTAACCTTGGTTATTTTCTTCCCCGGTCTGATCCCCATAGCTTCAAGCCGACGCGTCAGGCCATATCCCCCAGCAATCTCGATGACTCTGCCCCTCTCACCTGTCTCCATATAGGCAACTGTCGTCTGTCTATTAAAGGTCATGTTCAGATTTGCTCCTGTATCTTGCCATCAACAATTGATAACTTTGTTAGCCATGTCTAACTTGCCACGGCAAAATTTTTTACCTTTCTCCCGATCTTCTCTCCAAGCACTCCGGAGGGAGTTCTCCGTGCTCCAGATAGTATCTATATCTTTGAGGGAACTTAGCCTCTCCCAGCGGGCATACTTCTACAAACTCCATAAATTTAATCATTCTTTCCAAGGCAAGGGGGCTAATGACATGTTCAATCTTGCAAGCATCTTCTTCAGCCGTTTTCTGGTCAATACCCAAAGCTTGAGCAAGAAAGCGGCTTAGTGCCCTGTGACGGCGAATTACATCGTCAGCAGCCTCATTACCTTCAGGAGTAAGCTCTATATGGCCATACTTCTCATGCACTACAAGGCCTTCTTCAGAAAGCTTTTGCAGCGCTGCAGTAACGCTGGGCATTTTCACATTCAGCATGCGACTAAGCTGCTTGACCTTCACAGCTTTCTCACTTTTATGCAGATTAGCTATTGCCTCAAGATAATCTTCTACACTTGCGCTATATTTTTTTGCCATTTTCTCCATCAACATTATAACCCAGAAATGTTAGGTAAGTCTAACAAAAACTATAACTATCCTCTTTTTGCTTGTCAAGACCAAAAATCAGAAAGTTAAATCAGCCCACCAAAATGCATTAACACCGGCGCTAATAGTAATGAGATCACCAACATTAGCTTGAGCATTATATTCAATGATGGGCCAGCAGTATCCTTCATAGGGTCACCAACAGTATCTCCCATCACTCCTGCCTTATGAACCTCTGAGCCTTTACCGCCAAAATGTCCTGCCTCAATCCACTTCTTAGCATTATCCCATAGGCGGAGAGAGATTCCACCATATACCTGCGCTGACCTTCAGCATATATGGTATCGAAGGCTAAGGAGCTTTTCCCTGAGCCAGAGACACCAGTGATGACCACTAGATTGCTTCTGGGGATAAGGACATCTATGTTTTTGAGATTGTGCTCCCTGGCACCTTTAATGAATATAGCGTCGAGTATGATACTTTATTTTAGCACTATGCCTGATTTCCCCAAAATTTTGCTACTAGTCTAATTCTAAATAATCCACAGAGGACAGAGCACCAAGGTTACTGTCGCTATGAGCTTAGCTACAATGTGCAGGGAAGGTCCCACAGTATCCTTAAGAGGGTCACCAACAGTGTCACCAGCGACAGCGGCAGCGTGTATAAGTGAACCTTTGAGGATAACATTTCCCACCTCATCCTTGAGTTGTCCATCCTCAATATACTTCTTGGCGTTATCCCAAGCACCACCGCTATTGTTCATAAAGGAAGCCATGAGAATAGCGGAAAAGGTTCCTACGATAAGAAAGGCACCTACTG
>JAUWGN010000002.1 GCA_030606385.1 Dehalococcoidia bacterium | reverse complement strand
GTTGGAGGAAGCAGGGGTAGAGGTGCAGGTTTTAGACTTCTTGGTTAGCAAGTACTCTCCCCAAAACCTTGAGCGGAAGCTAAGAAAATTTAAGCCTGCTATTGTTGGGGCGACGTCGGTTACGCTCAATTATCCTGCAGCTCGTCGGATTCTTAAAGCTTGTAAAGAAATAGACCATAAGCTAATCACCGTCATTGGGGGGCCTCATGTAACTTTTAGTGTGGAGGAGACCCTGCGTGAATCACCGTTCATAGATATCGTGGTGGTAAGGGAGGGAGATGAGACGGTGGTGGAGCTGGTGGAAACCATTGCAAGGGACACT
This sequence comes from Dehalococcoidia bacterium, assembly GCA_030606385.1. Taxonomy (GTDB): domain Bacteria; phylum Chloroflexota; class Dehalococcoidia; order GIF9; family AB-539-J10; genus CG2-30-46-19. Next base: position 18,678 of record JAUWGN010000002.1, on the reverse strand, counting down.
GATCTAAGCCAGGTTAAGGGCATAGCTTTTAGAAAAGATTCAAAAATAGTGGTCACTCCTGAGCGTGCATTCATCCAAAATCTGGATAAGCTTCCATTTCCAGCAAGACATTTGCTTCCCGCATCTAGATATCTAGCATTGCAGGCGGCGTGTGGTTTATCGACAAGTAGAGGCTGTCCCTTTGGTTGCTCTTTTTGTGTGGGACACCGAATGGTTGGGAAAAAGGTAAGATACCGTGACCCGAAGGTAGTAATAGATGAAATGGAGCATATCATAAAACTGGGGTTTAAGTTGCTGGCCTTCGAAGATGACTTTTTCACTGTTAACCATAAACATTGTACGGCTATCTGTGATGAAATCACTGCTCGGGGGTTAGATGTGTTGTGGGCAGCTTATGCTCGGGTGGACTCGATAGATAAATCTTTGCTGGAGAAGATGAAACAAGCTGGGTGCTTTAGTCTGTGTTTTGGGGTGGAGAGTGGCAATCAGAAGGTTTTGGATTTGGCTCATAAAAAGATCACGCCAGCGAAGATAAGGGAAGCTATTAAGCTATGCCAGAATTCAGGGTATGACTTCATTGCCTCTTTTATTGCTGGGCTTCCCGGTGAAACTGAAGATACTTTGAGGCAGAGTGTAGAATTTGCTGAAAGCCTTGGTGAAGGTGGGTGGGGGTTTCATATTTTATCTCCCTTCTTTGGAACAGAGGTCAGGGAGAGGGCTGAAGAGCTTGGACTCAAAATATTGACCAATGATTGGGAACGCTATGATTGCAATCAAGCTGTGTGCGAAACTGAAGGGATAAAGGCGGAGACATTAAACAAAGTAGTTGATGGAATTACTCAGATGTATTACGACCAGCGTGTCAGGGATACGTTGCTAGAGAAGCTCTCTGACAAGGAATTGAAAAAATGGCAGGGTCAGGAATCGCAAAACTTGATTTGGCAATTGTTGCACCAGGAAGTGATTGAAGAACAGGGAAAGATAAGGATGGATGGTAATCCTTCAGAAGTGGGGAAATACATTGCCGAATTACAAGGGCGAGTGTGGAATACCCTTTCCTTTCCTCTTGAGTTTGTTAAGACAGAAATTGGGAGGTTGATAGACAACAACTACTTGACTTACCAGTTAGACGACAAGCACATTATATGGAAGTGGAATGAGTGAGGTTACTTGTGTGTGAAGGGCAGCAGCGTTGCCAATATGGGCAAAGTGGTCACAGATCACTAGAAATTGAATCAGGCTTGGCTGCATCCTACAATTTGTTGTGGTGTATTGGATTGCCGTCAATCCAGAAGTAGATGGCTTTCTCTTTAGAGAGGTGATTTCAAAAGCCGGATATCGGAGGTATCTTACCGCTATCATCTCGCCCCTTCGAAAGAAGAATTTTGGATTGTAACTTCTCCTCTAGTAAAATAGCAATTATCGAACTAATCTTACGGATATTTTTGCTGATTGAATAGATATGGAAAGAAGCCTGGTTTTCATTAAACCTGATGCTATGCAAAGAGGATTAGCTGGAGAAATTATCTCTCGGCTTGAAAGTAAGGGACTCAAAATTGTGGCGATGAAAATGCTTCGTATGGATAAAGCATTAGCTCAACGTCATTATGCTGTTCACAAAGATAAACCATTCTTTAATGAGTTGGTCGACTTTGTTACCTCTGGGCCTGTCATCGTTATGGTTTTGCAGGATGATGACGCAGTGAAAGTGATAAGGCAAACGATGGGTGAAACTGACCCGGCAAAAGCTCTGCCGGGCACTATCAGAGGTGATTTTGGTGGAGACGTCAGCCATAATTTGATACATGGCTCCGATTCGGTGGAGAACGCTGGAAGCGAGATTGCTCTCTTCTTTTCGGCTAAAGAAATTGTTGACCCTTTTATTGAATTCTGATTATGGGGATTGCCTTATGCCAAAGTCCTTCTAGTTGATAATAATCTCGCTCTATTGTTGTGAATATGTGAACAATTACCGAGCCGAAGTCAGTAAGCATCCAACCTGAATCAGGGGTGCCTTCTTTATGATGAGGGATGACCCCTTTGTTTTTCATTGTTTCGTTAATGCCTTGCGAGATAGCTTCAATATGACGATCTGAATCTCCACTACAAATGACGAAATAATCCGTAAACGAACACACCTTCGCCGCATCCAGCATGACGATATTTGTTGCTTGCTTCTGCGATGCAGCTTCAGTAGCTAATTGTGCTATTCCTTCAGCTTTCAGGAAGATGCCACCTCCCATTCTGTCTATAATTATAGCTTTTTCTTCAGAAATGGGAAAGGGGGGTAGCGGGCGCTACCCCCCTTTCCTAAATGAGGCGGGAGGTTTACTGGTAGGAAATCTTAGCTGGCTCTGGGATTCCTGCCCTGGCTGTTTTGGAAGTGACACCTATATGAGATGTCGGGAATCGTTGATTACGCCGCAGGAAAGAAGGAACATCAAGGGTTTCGCTTGCTATCAAGCGACGAAGCTCTTCAGCGTTAGTTACCCCTTTACCATACTGGCTGGTAAACCCAGTGGCGATAATGGTGAGCTGTAGCTCGCTATCCATCTTCGGGTCATATACGACTCCGAAGATTATATTGGCGCTGGGGTCCACTGCATGGCTGATTACCTCAGCAGCTTCGTTGCACTCGAAGAGTGTTAGGCTAGACCCGCCAGTGATGTTGAACAGTACGCCTTTGGCCCCGGTTATGGACACGTCTAACAGTGGACTGGCTAAAGCAGCTTTAGCAGCTTCAGCAGCTCGGTTTTGTCCGCTACCTTTCCCCACGGACATCCAGGCTGGGCCGGCATCTTTCATCACTGATTTGACATCAGCAAAGTCTAAGTTAATTAGCCCTGGAACAGTGACCACTTCGGAGATAGCCTTTACTCCTGATCGAAGAGCGTCATCTGCAAATGCAAAAGCGCTATCAACGTTTGTCTTGGCATCGCAAAGTTGAAGAAGCCGATCATTGGGGATGATGATGAGCGTATCAACCTTACCTGTTAAGGCAACCAATCCTTCTTCAGCTACTTGAGACCGATGTGCTCCTTCAAAACTAAAGGGTTTGGTTACCACAGCGATGGTCAGAGCACCGGACTGTTTGGCTAGTTCAGCTATTATGGGTATGCCACCAGTTCCTGTCCCACCGCCCATTCCAGCGGTAACAAATACCATGTCGGTACGCTCAAAGAGCTCCTCGATAATTTGACGGCTTTCCTCTGTTGCTTTGGCTCCAGCTTTATGGTCGCCACCGACACCCAAACCTCGGGTCAGTCTCTCCCCTAACTGGATTTTGGTTGGTGTTTCAGCTAAAGCCAACGCCTGGCCATCTGTGTTCATAGCTATGAAGTCGACGCCTTTTATGCCTTGGCGAACCATTCGAGTAATCGCATTACAGCCGCCTCCTCCAATGCCTATAGCCTTTACTTTCGCTGGTGACGGAGTATAAATTTGTTTTGCCATTCTAACCTCCTTTCTAATTCATCGTTAGCTGCGGAGTAGCCTTCTAACAAGAGTCACAAAGCCACCCAAGATTCCAGCCCTTTTCACTCGGAAGGCAGCTCCTTCTTTGCCATTGATCGGCCACAGGATTAGTCCAAGAGTGGTGGCGTAGGCCGAATCATGTAAAATATCAGAGATGCCATAGATTCCCGAATTCAAAGGGCGTCCTTTGCGCACAGGTATTTGCAGCACTGAACGTCCTAGTTCCTCAAACCCGGTTAAGTTGGCAGTTCCACCGGTGAGCACTAGGCCACATGGGGCTAATGACCGATAATCGCTGGTAGGCATTTCCAGAAGGATGAGTTGAAGTAGTTCTTCGGTACGGGAACGGATGATATCGCATAGGTCGCGGTAAGAGGCACTATGACCATTTTCGATACCTACCTGCTCTTCTTGCTCGATCTCCAAGTCCGGAGTGACATTACCATAGCTCTTCTTCATTTTTTCGGCTATGCTGAAAGGCAAGCCTAATCCAATTGATATGTCACTGGTTACCTGGTAGCCAGCTACTGGAATAATAGAGGTGTGATAAATGTTGCCACCCTTAAATAGTGCAATGTCTGTTGTGCCACCACCGATGTCGGCCATTATGACGCCGGCTTCTCTTTCCTCTTGGGTTAACACGGCTTCACTGCTAGCTAGTGGCTCTAGGATCAGATCTTCAACTTCGATACCGGTACTGCGAACACATTTGACCAAGTTTTGCACTGCGGTTGCTGAAGCGGTGATGATATGTGTTTCTACATCAAGCCTAGTGCCGTGCATGCCTACCGGTTGTGTTATTCCCGCTTGTCCATCTAGAGCATAATAGCGCGGGATAGCATGGAGTAGTTTCTTTCCTTCAGGGACAAAAATGTTGCGAGCTACTGATAACGCTCGCTTAAGGTCTTCAGGGCGCACTAGTCGATCGGTGCGTGGAATGGATACCACCCCTTGATTATTCAGGCAGCTTATGTGTCTGCCAGTAACGCCGATATAAGCCGAATCTATGCGTATGCCGCTGATTCTTTGAGCTTCCCTCGCTGAGGAAAGAACAGATGCCTTAGCTTCGTCCATGTTGACTACTATACCTTTGTGTAAACCGTGGGAAGGAACGACCCCCACTCCCAGGATTTCGATGTCATTTTCTGCTTTAACGTCGGCCATGATGGTGGCTATTTTAGTCGTGCCTACATCAATAGCTGAGATAATCTTCCTTCTTGACATTTTCACCTCCTTTGTTTTTTGGGATTCTCTGTATATCAGCTGAGTCGCTCGGCTATCCTTAATTTAGCACTGCGACTGCGTGGGTTGGATTTTGTCTCCAACGAAGTAGGTCTAGTGACCTTCCTTGATATGAGCTTTAAGGTAGGCATTTCAGTGCTAGATTCTCGACGCATGAATTGTTTGACTATGCGGTCTTCCAGAGAATGATAGCTAATGACTGCTAGCCTACCGCCGGGGCGAAGGAGGTTGATAGTCTGCCCAAGGGCTGTCTCCAGGTTCTCTAATTCACCGTTGACAGCGATGCGAAGTGCCATAAAAGTCCTGGTAGCAGGATGAATTCTGGCATGCTTGCTACCCAGGACTTGCTTGACTACCCGAGAAAGTTTCAAGGTAGTGTGAATGGGGCGGTTCTGGACGATGCGTTGCGCTATTTTTCGACTGCGGCGCTCTTCACCATATTCTCGTAGGATCCGCGCTAATTCCTGTTCGCCCAGGGTATTGACCAGGTCAGCGGCGGTTAACCCTTGATTGGTGTCAAAGCGCATGTCCAGAGGTGCCTCGAGGTGGAAGCTAAAGCCACGTTGTGCTGTGTCTAGTTGCAAAGAACAAACACCAAGGTCAAACAGAATACCATCAATGGGATAGAAATCATGTTGCTTGCAAATATCCTCAATATTGATGAAGTTATCGTTAACCAAGGTAATTGCCTCACCGTAATGCGCCAGTTTGGCATTGGCTAGCTCAATAGCCTGCGGGTCAGTATCAATGCCTAAGATTTTTCCATCGGGTAAGATCCTCTCTAGGATAGCTGAGGCATGTCCTCCCAAACCCACAGTGCAATCAATGAAACGTTCTCCTGGCTGAGGGTTGAGTCCCTCTATTATTTGGTTAACCAGGACAGGCACATGGGTAGGCAAAGGAACATCCAAGGCTATCACTTACTCTCCTTCATGTCCCAGAGTGTATCTAGTTGCTCCCACTCGCCTATTTGTTCTTCCCAAAGTTCCGGATTCCAAATTTCCACGTATTTCTGAGCGCCGATGACGACAGCGCTATCGGTGATTTCAGCGTAGTTGCGTAGCTCTGCGGGGAATGCTATTCTCCCCTGTTTATCGAAGATAAAATCGAAAGTACTAGCGCCGAAAAGGCGTCTTAGTTTTCTTTGCACATCCGGGGGTCTTGCTGCCTTTTCTAGTTCAGCTGCTTGTTTTATCCATTCTGGTAAAGGGTAGATGACGATGCATTTGTCTGCCCCCTTGGCTAGCCTGCCACCTTTTGAATCCTTTAATTGCTCCCTGAACTTTCGGGGCAGGGGCATCCTCCCCTTTTCGTCAACCTTATACCGATATGTGCCGTAGAAGAGACTTTCCTTCATGTCAATTTAGTACGTAATACCAAACAGTACCTACATTGCTTATTTGCTTTTCGAGAATTCCATCATTTACCAAGTCTTCTACCTCTTCGTGCAGGTCAGATTTGGCTCCTTCATGGTGGTTTAGAATACATTCGAGGGTGAATTTCATTTTGGGATGCCTGGTGCAGAAAATTAGGATTCTCTGTTCTATAGAAGTACGATTGGGTGGTTCCAGAACGGTAGCTGACTTTGCTTTGCGCGTATCCATAATAACCTCCACCTGGTTTTCTTCCCCACAATCCCCCACCATCTCCCACAATCATTATACTCTTTACCCCCATTCCTTTGTCAATACTTTTTGCCTTTTTTGCCTAATTTTTTTTGGTTTTGCATCAAGATGTTTAGATATTCTGGGAACAACGAAAACAAAAAAAGGTTCTGTAACTGCTTAATAAATATGTGGTAAGATAGAACAGCGAAAATGAGAATTGATATATTGTGCCTTTTCCCCGAGATGCTTGCATCGCCGTTTGATTACAGTATTGTTAAACGGGCTAGAGAGCGCGGATTAGTGGAAGTCGTGGTTCATAATATTCGGGACTACAGTCATGACAAGCATCACATCGTGGATGATTATCCATATGGGGGTGGTCCGGGGATGGTGCTCAAGCCCGAGCCAATTTTCGAAGCAACGGAATCAATAAAAGAGCGGGTTGATTACAGTGATTTGCCGATTATTTTACTCACTCCCCAAGGTAGGCTTTTCACACAGCAAGTTGCTAGGGAGTTGGCGCTACATCAGAATATAATGCTAATTTGTGGTCATTATGAAGGTGTGGATGAGAGAGTGCGGGAGCATCTTGTTAGTGATGAAGTTAGCATTGGTGATTATGTGCTCAGTGCTGGGGAATTAGCTGCCATGGTTGTTGTTGATGCTGTGGTTAGATTGATACCAGGGGCACTTGGCTCACCACTATCATTTCACAGTGATTCCCATAGCAACGGGCTTCTGGAATATCCTCAATATACAAGACCGAAAGTATATCGAGGTTGGACAGTGCCGTCAGTTTTGCTTTCCGGAAACCATGGGGAGATTGCTCGCTGGCGATGGCAGCAGGCTATCTTGCGAACCTTGAAACGCCGCCCCGACCTCGCTAAACAAGGAAATTTATCTGCTGAGGAGTAAAAATGGATATCAGATCGCTAGTTAAGCCGCGAATAAACCCAAATATTCCTCAACTTTCTCCCGGTGATACGGTGAAGGTTAGGTTGAAGGTGATAGATGCCGATAAGGAGCGAGTTCAACAATTTCAGGGTGTAATAATCGGGCTGAGGAAAAGCATTGATGGCGGCAATTTTACGGTGAGACGAGTAAGTTACGGGGTCGGAGTAGAATGTACTTTTCCCCTTCAATCTCCGCTTATACAGGACGTAGCGGTGCTTAAGCATGGTAAGGTGCGGCGTGCTAAGCTTTATTACATCCGAAAACTGAGTGCTAAACAGGCTCGATTGGCAGAAAGGCAAGAGAAAGTCCAAGCACCTTAAATGGAGTATGCCGATGTAGCGGTTAAGTGTCCAAGCTACTCCCCCTTTTGTTATGCCATTCCTCCTCACTTGAATATGCACACAGGTCAGGCAGTCTGGGTTCCTTTTGGTTCCAGAATCGTGCAAGGCATTGTTGTGCAGTTGAGAGACATTCCCTCTGTTAATGTGGTTAAGGAGATAGACGATGTTATTGATGGTTACCCCTTGCTTTCTGCCACACAAGTCGAACTTGCTCAATGGATAAGCAGGCAATATCTTGCCTCTTTGTTTGATGCCATGGCTCTGATGTTGCCACCTGGATTTGAGCGCAAACTCGCCAGTTACTTCCATCTATCAGGCAATCAAAGTGGTTTATCATTGCTTATGCCAGAACAAGCCCAGATCCTTCACCTTATTGAGGAGAGGGGAAGAGTAAGCCTCAAGGAACTGGAGAAAAAGTTGGGGGCAAGTAAAGCTGGACGAATCACTGACAAGCTTGTTGATCTCGGGCTCGTAGTTAGGTTTTCTGAGTTAGAGAAGGCGAGGGTAGAACCAAAAGTAATTCCTTATATTAAGCTTGTTGCCAGTAAGGACGATATTGCTAGTGAAATAGCTCGGCTGAAAACAACCAGAGCCTATAAGCAAGCTGCGTTATTACAATTTCTGGCTGAGGAATCCAAGTCACTTCCCATCAGCGAGGTAAGGAAGCGAGTTAGTTGCTCGCTTAAAACAATCAGGGCTCTGGAAAGTGCGCACTTACTTTCTATAGAATTGGTTACTGTCAGGCGTGACCCATTGGCGCATTTCGATATCAAGCCAATGCCTCCAGTGTCTCTTGCCTCATCGCAGCAAGTTGCTTGGAACAGCATAGAACATAACAGGGGTAAATCCACTGTTTTTCTTCTTTTTGGGGTTACTGGGAGTGGGAAGACGGAGATTTACCTGCGGGCTCTAGCCAAAACCGTCGCTGAAGGCAAGCGTGGTATTTGCCTTATTCCTGAGATTGCCCTTACTGCACAGACGGTGGAACGTTTTGCCAGTCGTTTTCCAGGTCGGGTAGCGGTATTGCACAGTGCTCTTTCTTTAGGTGAGCAATTTGATGAATGGTGGTGGACAAGGAGAGGCGAATGCGATGTAGTTATCGGGCCTCGAAGCGCTTTATTCGCTCCTCAACCTGACCTTGGGCTGATCATTATTGATGAAGAGCATGAATGGACATATAAGCAGGAAGATAAATCTCCTCGCTATCATGCTCGAGATGTGGCTCTTAAATTAGCGGAGTTGAGCGGTGCTACTGTTATTTTAGGTAGTGCCACACCTGATGTTGATAGCTTTCACAAAGCGCGGCTGGGAGAATATCAATTAGTGGAGCTGAAGGAAAGAATTACTTCTCATGGTTATTCACCACTCCCTGAAGTAAGCATAGTGGACTTAAGGGAAGAGCTCAAAGCTGGAAATACCAGCATGTTTAGTCGCCGTCTACTAAGCGCGATGAAAGAAGCTTTGATTCAAAAGGAACAAATAATCCTTTTTCTTAACCGCCGTGGCACAGCCACTTTTGTCCAGTGCCGGCGTTGTGGTTTTATTTTTCGCTGCCCCCGTTGCTCGATAGCGCTCACCTATCATTCAGTGGAGAAGAAGTTAATTTGCCATAGATGTCATTATACTTTGCTACTTCCCGTAAATTGTCCAAATTGTTTGAGTTCACGCCTCAGGTTCTTGGGCATCGGCACACAGAGGGTGGAAGATGAAGTGAAGCGATTCTTCCCACAGGCAGCAGTGCTTCGCTGGGATAGGGATGTAACCAGAAGACGATATGCACATGAAGAATTATTGAGCACTTTTCGGGATCGTAAGGCTGATATACTCATTGGCACTCAGATGATAGCCAAAGGGCTGGATTTACCCTGGGTAACTCTTGCTGGGATAATTAATGCTGATACTGGGCTTAACTTTCCTGATTTCCGTGCTGGTGAACGGACCTTTCAGCTTCTTTGTCAGGTAGCTGGTCGGGCTGGCCGTGGGGTTAAAGTGGGGAAGGTTATCATTCAGACATATTCTCCGGAAAATTACGCTGTTCAAGCTGCAGCCAAACACAATTATGTGAGTTTCTATGATCAAGAGATAAACTACCGGCAGCAATATAGGTATCCTCCTTTTAGTCGGTTCATTCGCCTGGTTTATACTCATACCAATGATAAATTGTGTCAAAAAGAGGCGGAGAAGGTGAGTAGTTTACTCTTGGAGAAAAAACGGGAGGAGATGCCTGATTGGAACTTAATCGGTCCCATCCCCGCTTTTGCTTCCAGAGTTAGGGGGAGATATCGATGGCAGATTATCATTCGTGGTTCCAATCCTTCTCAAGCTTTATCGGACATAACCTTACCTCAAGGCTGGACTGTGGATGTTGACCCTGTGGGGATGGTCTAGATTTACGTTGTAGAAGAGCTGAGCTATAATTCAGGCATGACAGTTTTGAAGGTTCGTACTCTACCTGACCCGGTATTACGTCAAAAAGCGAAAAAGGTAGCTAACATTGATGGCTCGATTCAGAAGTTAATCGACGACATGATTGATACGATGCGGGCTGTCCACGGTGTAGGGTTAGCTGCTCCGCAAATAGGTATATCGTTACGCATAGCGGTTATCGAGATCCCCGAAAAGGAAGTCATCACGTTGATTAATCCTGAGATAGTAAGGAGGGAGGGTGTGCGGGTAGTTGCAGAAGGTTGTTTAAGCTATCCTGGTTATTATGGGGAGATTAAGCGTTCAGAAGTAGTCAAGGTGAAGGCGCAAAATAGGCAAGGGAAGAAAGTTCGGCTTAAGGGAGAAGAGCTTTTGGCGCAGGCTTTGGAACACGAAATAGACCATCTTAATGGCATTCTATATGTTGACCACATAGAAGGCCACGACAGACTATGGGAAGTAACTCCGCAAGGTAACCAAACCTTAGAACATCCAATAATCTAATTCACCTTTTTCCGTTAGTGCTCTGCCATACCTTGCAATTTCTGTTCGTCCATTTTCACTTCGCTAGTGATGTGGCCATGGTTAATCTTAATGAAGTCACTTTCGGTGCTGGTACCGTCAAAACGGGGCTGAAGCTGAGGTAAAGGGCTAGCACCAAGCTAACAACCGCGGGTTTCATTGTTTGATACTGTGCAATATACGCAGAACTCGTTTATAATACCCTATTGATCTCGGTGGAATTAGTAACCCAGGATATGATGTCGTTGTTTTGAAGTTTCTCTGATGGTCCTTTCGTCTAGATTTTAGTTACAGGAGGTAAGAGTGCAATACGAGTTAACTGAAGAGCAAGAAATGCTGAAGACTGCGGTAAGGAAGCTAGCTGAGGAACAAATTGCGCCCGGGGCGCGTGAAAGGGATGAAAAGGAAGAATTTAGCTGGGAGATGGTTAGGCTTTTACGGGATGGCGGTTACTTAGGCATAGACTTCCCTGCAGAGTATGAAGGTGGTGATGCTGGCATGTTGGCTGAGACTATCGTGGTAGAGGAACTTTCTCGCGTCGATGCCTCCGTTGGACTTCTTGTTGCTGATCAGGCGCTTGGTGCATTGCCAATAATGTTGGCTGGTGACAAAGCAGTAAAGGATAGATTTCTTCCTAAGCTAAGCACGGGTGAGCATTTGGCTGCTTTTGCGCTTACGGAGACGTCCGGTGGTTCCGATGTAGCCGACTTTAGTTGTCGAGCTGAAAGGGGGAGCGATGGATACATTGTTAATGGCAACAAGATATTCGTTACTAATGGGGGTGTCGCTGAGGTAGTCACTGTGTATGTGGTGACTGATCCTGAGAAGGGTGCGTACAAGGGTTCTAGTGTATTAGCTGTCACCAAGGGGACGGCTGGTCTCTCCGTAGGTAAACACGAGGTCAAGATAGGTATTCGGAGTTCTGATACTGTGGAGCTTGTGTTTGAGGATTGTCATGTACCTGTTGAGAATCTTGTCGGGGAAGAAGGACGCGGATTTGCCATTTCTATGAAGACCCTGGATTTTGCCAGACCAGCAATAGCTGCCCAGGCTCTGGGTATAGCTCAGGGCGCTTTAGACTATTGTATAGGTTATGCTAAGGAAAGAATTGTATTTGGCGTGCCTATTATCCAGCATGAAGGAATAGGATTTAAGCTGGCGGACATGTGTATACTTACTGAAGCGGCGAGACAACTCTTATACAAAACCTGCTCCATCCTGCAAGAATGTCCTAAGGATATGACCAGGCTATCACCAGAGCAAGTTAGATATTCATCAATGTGTAAGACTTTTGCCAGCGATGTGGCAATGAAAGTGACTGTGGAGGCAGTACAGGTTGTCGGTGGCTTTGGATATTGCCGTGATTATCCCTTGGAGCAACGTATGAGGGACGCCAAGATAACTCAGATATACGAAGGCACAAACGAGATACAAAGGCTAGTGATTTCTCGGAATTTATAGACGATTCAGTAAATAGAGATGGGCTCTTTGTCGGTAATGACTTTTCTGGTTTTGGATAACTTAAGTCTCAAGTGCTTGGGGATAGTGAACATGGCTTGATGAGTAAGCCCATCATAGAATTTCAGTTGTCTTGATATTCTTGTTGAGATTTTAACGTCAATCTCTTCAGGAGTTAATTTTCCAGGGTCAAGTTTCTGGGAGGCAGAGGCAAAGCCCCACAGGCTATTGAAGGAAGGTATATGAGCTTGATAGGGGCGAATTATGGGGAAAATACTTGCCATCGTATTAACGATGTCCACGAAGTTCTCTAACTCTGTCCAATCGGCGGACTCGGCTTGAACCGAGATAATGCCATCTGGTTGTAGCCTTTGTTTAACCAGGCGATAAAATTCTTGGGTATATAGCAAGCGAGCCGGGCCTTCTTGTAAAGGGTCAGGCAGGTCAATGATGATGACATCAAATTTATCATCGTTTTTTTCAAGGTATTCTCTAGCGTCGGCGAAGTGCAATTCTGCCCGCTGGTCATCAAAGGAATTTTGGTGCCATGAAAACAAGAAGCGGCGGCAAATATCTACCACTTCTTTGTCAATATCTACCATGACAGCTTTCTTGACCGAGTTGTGGGCCAGCACTTCTCTTAAGGTAGCTCCTTCACCACCACCAGCAATAAACACCTTCTCGGGATGGGAATGGGTGATGATGACAGGGTGTACTAAAGCTTCATGATAGATAAATTCATCAACTTCGCTTGATTGAATCTTACCATCAAGCATAAGGCATTTCCCGAACCGCTCATTATTAATGATATCTATAGACTGAAATTTGGTCTTCCCTGAGTATGTCAACTCCTTGACCCTGTATGATATGGTGATGTCGGGGTTGACGTAATCATGAAACCATTTACGTTTATCAGGTTCAGCGGCCTTCATTAGTTTGTGATGCTCCTAACCTTACTTTTCTCTACCATGCCTCTTCGCAACTCGATTATGGAACACTTTTGGGGCTGTAAGCTTTGTGTTATTAGATTGGCTATTTCCTCGGGATTTACATTGTTTCCGCAGGTAAACACATCTACAGCAGCGTAGCTATACTCAGGCCAGGTATGAATTGCGATGTGGGATTCAGCGATATTAATTATTCCACTCACCCCACGAGGGGAGAATTGATGAAAAGATTCACCAACTATGGTGGCGCCGCATTGAAGGGCAGCTCGATGCAAGCAATCTCTAAGAAAATCTAGGTCATTTAACACCTCCTTATTGCAGTTTTTTAACTCTAGTAACAAATGTCTTCCCAGTGCATACAAATCACCTTCCCTCCTTTAATAGATTCTTAGATTTGCGCCCAAGTTTTTGGGCAACAGATGCAGATTTTATATCGTATGTTAACAAGGGTCAATATGTACTGCGAAAGAAAACGCCTATTATAAAGTGATTCTGGCTATTCTCTCAATACCAGCCAGATCGGGTATTATCGCAATGTTACCTTGGGGGAAGTGACCATTTACCAATGAAATTATCGGCTCTTTTTGTCCATAGCCGATCTCTAAAAGCAGGCAACCACCTGGGCAAATCTTTTCCTGAGTTTGATTTAGTAGCTGGCGTATTACATTCAAGCCATCCTCTCCACCAATTAAAGCCACCGAAGGTTCAAAATCTATTATTTCCGGGGGTAACATCCTCAATTCATGGTTTTTGACGTAAGGTAGATTAGCTATTATTACATTCACAGGCTTAGGCAGTGGTTCCAGCAGATCACCCTGCAGAAGGGTAACTTGATGGGTAACGTGGTATCGCTGGCAATTTATATGGGCTACATGGAGAGTTGCAGCAGTGATATCTACGGCATAGACTTTAGCCTGTGGTAATGCCAAGGCAACGCTGATTGCGATAGCACCACTGCCAGTGCCAATATCAGCAAGGATAAGTTCATTTTGTGAAATAGTGTGGTGGTGAGCGAAATCAATTGCTTCTTTGACCAGTAACTCGGTTTCTGGTCTGGGAATAAAGACACGATGGTTGACATAAAAATTGTGACCATAAAGGTCGCCATGCTCCAGGATGTAGGCAATAGGTTCGTGAAGTAGGCAACGATTAATGGAGTGCTGAAGCTCTTTTATTTCTGTTGGGGTCAATACTCTTTGTGGCTCACTATACAATTTCGTTTTTGATATTCCCAGCACATGGCAAAGCAGAAGCTCAGATTCAATACCAGCCTCGTCGGAGTTTGCCGATGCCAGTGTTTGCCTAGTTAGAATCAAAGCTTCTCTCGAGGTCATGAGAGAATTGCTTCCAGTTGTTGAGATTGCTCTGTGGTGGATAGTGCTTCAAGGAGTCCATCAAGCTCACCGTTCAGGATTTCAGTCAAGTTATGAAAAACGGTGTTAATGCGGTGGTCGGTGATCCTGTCCTGAGGAAAATTGTAAGTGCGAATTTTTTCTGCTCGGTCACCTGTGCCTACTTGCGTTCGACGCTCCCTCTCGATCGTCTCTGCTTGCTTATGTTGTTCTAGGTCGAATAATCTTGCCCTAAGAACCGCCATAGCTTTCATCTTGTTTTTCAGTTGAGAGCGTTCATCCTGGCAGGTAGCTGTTATTCCTGTGGGGATGTGTGTGATGCGTACCGCGGTGGTTAGCTTGTTCACATTTTGTCCCCCAGCACCGCTGCTACGGAAAAGGTCTACCCTGAGCTCGTCTGGCTTTATGTTCAACTCGATTTCCTTTGCTTCGGGAAGAACAGCCACAGTAGTTGTTGAGGTGTGAATCCGTCCCGAGGCTTCGGTAATAGGCACTCGTTGTACTCTATGTACTCCGCGCTCATACTTCAGCTTGCTAAAGGCACCTTTACCTTTAACTTCGAATACCACTTCCTTAAAACCACCAATGTCACTTTGACTACTATTCATGATATTTATTTGCCATCCTTTACGCTGAGCATAGTGACTGTACATGCGAAATAGATCGGCAGCAAAAAGGCTTGCTTCCTCACCACCAGCGCCCGCTCTTATTTCAACAATGATATCTTTGTCATCGTTGGGGTTTTTTGGTAGCAAAGAAAGCTTTAGTTTATCAATCAGGTCATCCCGATGTTGTTCTAGCTTGTTTCGTTCTTCTTTGACCAGAGCAATCATTTCAGGCTGAAGGTCATCATTAAGCAAAGCTTCGAGGTCAGCCAACTCCCTGGAGATCGTTTTATATTGTTGGTATTGGGTGACGATGTCCTTGAGGTTAGCTCTTTCCTGCAGCAGCTGTTGCAGCTGTTTTGGGTCAGTAGCAATTTCAGGCTGGGCAATCATCTGCTCCAGTTCTTCGTAGCGCTTTTCTATTAATCCCAGTTTATCGAACATGGCTTTTAATTAACCTTTTTGTTCTTCAAAGCTATTATAATATAGCTCATGAAACCTATTCAAATAAATTTAAGGTGGTAGTGTTACTATGAAGGTTTACCCGGAGTGCTATGATTGCTTAGGAAGGCTAATTTGCCAGGCGGGCAGGCTGGCTACAAGCGATGAATTACTCAGGCAAAAGGCGGTGGAAAAAGCCACAAATGTCCTTGACCGCGAATTTTCCGATGAACAGATATCTATCGCAATCGCTACCAAGCTCCATAAGATAATACGGGATGTAACTGGCAATCCAGACCCCTATCGAACAATGAAGGAAAATGAGCTGGCGGTTGCCGGGGAATTGTTTTCTAAGGTGAAGGGTCATTATAAAGATACTATCAATGATTATATCAAACTTGCTGCTGTAGCTAATGCCATAGATTTCTTCAGGAGTCTCGACGACGTTGCCGAGGATATAAAGAAACCAGCGGAGTTTGCCATAGACGATTCCCAGCGGTTTGAAGCAGAGTTAAAAAAGGCATCCAAAGTTTTGTATTTGGCGGATAATGTTGGTGAAATCTATTTTGACTTGCCTTTGGTCAAAAAAATGAGGCAGTTGGTTGATGTTAAATATGTGGTTAAGCCTTCACCAGTTCAAAATGATGCCACGGCAGAGGATGTCAAAGAAGCTGGATTGGAAGGCGAATTTGGAACGGTGATGACTACAGGTATGGCTTCACCTGGGGTAATCCTTGACTTAGCTTCAAATCAATTCAGGCAGGAATTCAAAGCAGCAGACCTTGTATTCGCTAAAGGCATGGGACATTATGAGTCATTGAGTGAACTTCCTGAGGAAGGGAAGGTGTTTTACTGCCTTATGGCGAAGTGTAGACCGGTGGCAAACTCACTGGGAATATCGCTGAATAGCTATGTTGCTATGTTGAGGTGAGTTAACACATTGGTTTCTTATTTTTATATTAACTCTTTCAATGTGGAACAGTAACTTTCATAAGTTGAGGAATCAAAAAGGACAAAATTCACCTCCTTCAGGGAAGTAGGTTTTTCTTCGAGGAACGAAACCACGGCTCTAAGAGCTACTCTTGCTGCCTTATCCAGGGGATAGCCGTATGCTCCTGTGCTTACAGAGGGAAAGGAGATACTGGTCAAATTCCTCTCTGCTGCTAGTTTGATGCTTTCACGGTAAGCGCTAGCCAAAAGCTCAGCTTCATTTCTGTCGCCACCATCCCAGATAGGCCCCACAGTGTGTATGACATGCTTTGCTTTGAGGTTTCCCCCTGTGGTAATTACAGCTTTCCCTGTCGGCAATCGTCCTTGTTTAGCAACAATTTGATTGCACTCATCCAGGATAACTGGCCCACCAGCTCGATGTATTGCTCCGTCTACTCCCCCGCCACCCATCAAACTAGGATTAGCAGCATTGACTATAGCGTCGGTATCTTGCTCAGTAATATCTCCTTGAATCAACGAAAGCCTGACTTGGTTAATTAGTGTCTCCATGTTCCCCACTTATCAATATCGCAACTGAAGTACTAATTGTAAGAAATCTCATTACCAATAGCAACACTGTGATTATCCTATTTCTCGTCTCCAGGGCAAGGTTACATAATGGGGAAAGTCTGCCAAATCAGTCTTGATGAGATTAGTTGTTGCTGATAACATTTACGGTAGGTCGTGCTAGGTGGGGAGCTAGCGGTGCCCTGAACCCGAAATCCGCTATAGCGGGGCTGAATTCCTGCTTGAGATTTCGAGGTGTAAAGTTGCTTTCTGCCAAGCGGTGATGAAGTTTGGGTTCTATGCGACGGAGAACTACGAACCCCGTCAGGTCCGGAAGGAAGCAGCGGTAAGTAACATTCTCTGGGTGACATAGAAGTGCCTGGACGGAGCTGGCTGGCAAGAGTAATTTGCACCATAGAAACCGAGAGCAGGTGCACGACCTAAATTGATATTTGGATGTATCTCACGGCGAAAAAAAGATTAGGCCAGCATTTCTTGATTAACGAAAGCGTGGTGGAGCGCATTCTCTCTGCAGCTGAACTTGATAGGGCAGACATTGCTGTGGAGATAGGTCCGGGGATGGGTATATTAACTAAAGAGCTGGCTCGGCGAACTGCCAGGGTGATTGCTGTTGAACTTGATATTAAATTGGTCAATATGTTGAACAAAAAATTGGTTTCTCTTCCAAATGTCGAGATTGTGCATGCTGATATACTTAAAATCATTCCTGAGGAGCTTTTGAAGGGAAAGATTGGTACTCCAGTGAGTAGCGGACAAACTTATAAAGTAGTGGCTAATCTTCCTTATTATATTACTTCACCAATATTGTGGCATTTCCTTCGGGCTGAGCTGAAACCCTCGTTGATGGTGATAATGGTGCAGAAAGAGGTTGGCGAAGCTATTGCTGCCATGCCTGGCAAGATGACTCGGCTCAGTATTGGTGTCCAACTTTACAGTAAGCCAACCATTATAACTTATGTGCTAGCTAAGGATTTCCGTCCCCCACCCAGGGTAGATTCTGTGGTCCTGCGTCTCGATGTTTATTCTGAACCACCTGTTGAGGTATCTGATGTCCAAGGTTTTTTTGACATGGTTCATTGTGGCTTCAGTTCACGTCGCAAGCAACTCCGCAACTCCCTGGCTCACGGTTTGGCAATATCACCTGACCAGGTCTGCCTGTTACTTGAAGGGATTGGAATAGATGCTACAAGGCGAGCGGAAACTCTGAGCTTGGAGGAATGGCGAAAGCTATGGGAAGCTTTTGCCCCGCTTAGAACATAATCGTTATGCTAACTGTTTATGCACCGGCAAAGATAAACCTCGTTCTCGAAGTTTTGGGCAAGTATGATGATAACAACCACCAAATCAAGAGCATTGCCCAGACGATAACCTTATATGATGTTCTCGGCTTCGAGATGGAGCGAGAAATATCTTTGGAATGTAACGAATCAAGTTTGCAAACTGGGAACCTGGTGATAAAAGCAGCTAAACTGTTCCAAGAGGTTACGAATTGCCCTAGGGGTGTGCGAATCAGGCTTCGCAAGAATATACCATTGGGGGTAGGTCTAGGTGGGGGGAGCAGTGATGCTGCCTCGACTCTTATGGCTCTTAATACTCTGTGGGAGGTGAATTTTCCTCAATCGCGGTTGGCTCATTTAGCTTCAAAGATAAGTTCAGATGCCCCCTTGTTTGTCTACGGAGGCACCACTCTGGTAGAGGGAAGGGGGGAGAAAGTGACTCCGTTGCCAGATCCACCTCCAACTTACTTCGTCTTATATATGCCATCGGTAGCAAGGATACCGGATAAAACTAGC
>JAUWGN010000024.1 GCA_030606385.1 Dehalococcoidia bacterium | reverse complement strand
TTCTTTGTGGTTTCCACACCAACATCAGCCAAAACAAGCAATTCCTCAAGCTCATTCCAAATTTCTTGGCCCACTGAACCCCGGTCAAAAATATGAGCTATTTTGCCAAACCAAGCTTCCTTACTTTGCCTTACCCCTTGCTCAAGCAATGTAATCTCCCGCAAATTGCTAAATTAAATATAATATCATCATTATAACCGTATTGCTGACTATTGTTTTCTATTGAGAAAGGGCAACTGTGGCTGCTCTTTGATGAATAGTAGTGGATAGACTATATCGCTGAGGCAGCAAGGAATCCAAACGGCGAGGAATAGGAATAAGAAAACGAAAGGGAGCAAGGGAAGCCAATTCGCTGTTCCAAATGAGGTGAAGTAGAATAGCGATGCCCAGGTACTCAACAATACATGTCCAGAATGTGGTATTTTGGTTGTTTGCTTCCAATAACCGATTGCGATGCCAAAAAGTGCTGCACCGTTTACCACTATCCACTTTTCGATTCCAATAACGGGGATTTTTGAGGTTTCAATAAAAGGCACATGGAAGTCCATTTCGATATGAAGCAAAGTTCCTCCCAGATAGGGGATTAGAGCGTCGCTCATGGTGGCTATTCCGATTGAGCCTGTCCAGCCGATTAAAATCACTGCCCAAATTTTAGCCTTCCTGTATTTCATATACATCGCAGTGGTTACCAGTGCGCTTAGTACAACATGGATCGGGTGTAAAGTGTAGAAAGCAGTCTGGGAAATCTGGGTGGGAATATTACCAAAAACTATTATCACCATGATGATAATTCCGGTAAGAGCTCCAAGGGCAGTGAAAGGAGAGTGTCTTCTGAGTTCCTGTGTTATTCTCTTAAGCATCTCTTATCTATTGGATTGAGGCTGAGCCTCTTCTTGCTTTTGGAGTTGTTTCTTGTAGCAAGCGGAACAAAGCCCCGAAGATTCAGAGAAATGGTATTGAGTGTGAAAGCCAAGGTTCTGGGTGGACTTGCTTTCCTGAAGACACAACTGTTGGTCAACAAATTCTTGGGTAGCTCCGCAATGATAGCAGACCATGAAGCGGTGGCAACCTTCTTTGTTGCTCAAGGTGCACTTTACAAATCCACCGCTCAACAAAATTCTGTGAACTAAATTGAGACTGCAGAATAGGTCGAGTATGCGGTAGATGGTAACATGGTTTAGATGCTTGCCTTGTTGGCGCAAAAGCCTTTGTATGTCATAAGGTGAGAGTGATTCTTCCGCTTCCTCGAGAATCTCAAGCACCTGCCTTCGAGGCTTGGTAACTTTATAGCCCTGAGCCTGTAGGACACGGATTGAGTCTTGAACCATAGGTCATATTGTATAAAGGTGCAAGCTTAAATGCAACAGTGTTGCGATTACGGCTGCGCTAAGCAGTCAGTTCCCGAAGTATTATTATCGCTGCCTTCTTATCCAGTGGCTGGTTGTTGTTGCCACACTTTGGCGATTGAATGCAAGATGGGCACCCATCTGAGCAGGGGCATTTCTCAATTACCTTCAAGGTAGCTTGCCACAGTTCGGTTGTCATCGCAAATCCCTTCTCAGCAATACCGATACCTCCGGGATAGGCATCATAGATAAAAATTTGTGCCTTTCCGGTATCAGGATGAAAGGGAGTAGAAACGCCGCCGATATCATTTCGGTCACAGAGGGCGAATAAAGGAAGTATAGCTATGGAAGCGTGTTCACAAGCATGTAAGCCACCATGGAAATCAAGTCCGGCGTCAGTTATCCTATCGATCGCCTTTTGCGGCAAATCAAACCATAAAGCCTGGGTGAAGAAGCGCTGTGGTGGGAAGTTAAGCGGCTCCTCGCCGATAACTTCTTCGGTGAATTGCCTCTTTTTCTTAAAGCCAATTACTGTAGTGGTAACATCCACATTTCCCAGGTGGATTTTTATGCCTTTATGCTCTTTTTCTCTGGTTATCTTTGTAACACTCAGATCGGTGATTTCCTTGGCTTGAGTGTAGTAATCAACTTGCGTTGGGGTTGCCATAGCAGTGCGGGTGCTTAAATCGAGTTCGACGATTAAATAGGATTCTCCTTGGTGGAGGTAAATGGCGCCAGGGTGTATTTGAGAAAAAGCAGCGCTTTCCTCTACGGTCTCTAACATACATCCTTGTGAAATATCAACCACAGTATAGTTATTCTTCGATGTTGCTCGTATATTTATGTCTTGAGCGGGGTAAGCGACAGTGGAAGAAAGATACCACTTATTCCTGACTTGCCTCATTTTGCCTTCTCGCACTAGCCTGTCCATTTCTATTTCAGTGTTACTGCCGAAGAAGTCTTTATCGCTACTATTGAGAGGCTTTTCCCAGGCAGCGCATAGAAGATGAGGTTCGAGGATGTATGGATTTTCGGGATTGACCAAGGCATTATCGAAGTTCTTGCTGAAGAAGAAATCTGGATGCTGCATGAGATACTGGTCAAGAGGATTATCCTGGCCAATGAGGAAGCTTAGAGATCTACCTGTAGTTCGTCCGCTGCGTCCTGCTTGCTGCCAGGTGCTGGCAATACTTCCGGGGTAGCCAGTAAGCACTGTTGCCTCCAAATCACCGATGTCTATGCCCAATTCCAGAGCTGTTGTGGCTACTAAACCGAGAAGCTCACCGTTGAAGAACTGGCGTTCAATTTGACGTCTTGTCTCTGGAAGATAACCTGCTCGGTATGGACTGATTTTCGAGCCAAGGGAAGATGGTAGCTGCTGCCTGGTGTAAATGTAGACAAGCTCGGTTAGCTTGCGAGTGCGCGTGAAGACAAGGCTACGGATATTGCTAGCAATGAGCTGACTGAAA
Source organism: Dehalococcoidia bacterium (assembly GCA_030606385.1). Lineage (GTDB taxonomy): Bacteria > Chloroflexota > Dehalococcoidia > GIF9 > AB-539-J10 > CG2-30-46-19. The sequence goes on along the minus strand of JAUWGN010000024.1, from coordinate 6,863 downwards.
AGAAAAGCTGCCTCGCTGTTGGGACTACGTCTGGTGCTTTTAGTCTCATCGATAATCGGTGGATTCCAAAAGGCAAAATATTTCTTTCCATGAGGTGAGCCATCTTGAGAAATTACCTGAAATGGTAATCCAACTAGATTTTGAGCATGTTCTTTAGGATTGGCAATTGTTGCGGAACAACAAATGAAGCGAGGACTGGAATTGTAAAGGGCGCAAACACGCCGCAATCTTCGCAGCACATTAGCGGTATGGGACCCGAACACACCTCGGTAAACGTGTGCTTCGTCGACCACTACGTAGCTTAGGTTGCGAAATAGCCTCGACCACAATTGGTGATTTGGCAAAATGGCAAGGTGAAGCATGTCAGGGTTGGTGAGCACTATTTTGGCTTGCTTTTTTATGCGCATTCTCTGTGCCTGAGGTGTATCACCATCAAATGTAGCTATGGCTCCGTTGGAAAGAAACTTGGGACAAGCTATTTCCTTCAAGCTGGATAATTGGTCTTGGGCTAGAGCTTTGGTGGGGAAAAGATAAAGAGCGCAGCTATTTTTGTTGGTTAAGATTGCCTCCAGTGTGGCTAGGTGATAACACAAAGTTTTCCCGCTGGCACTGGGCGTAGCTATTATTATATTTTCTCCGGCAAGAGTGAGGTTTAGCGCCTTTATTTGGTGGCTGTAAAGGGAAGATATACCCAGTGACTCAAGCCGGGCTTTAAGAGCAGGCTTGATGTCCAGTGCATCTAGCTCATCGCAGACAACACGTTGCGAAGGAATATGCTCGATGTGAACCAGTTGCTGCCTGTAGACAGGAAGTGTCTTAAGGTGATGCAGGAAAGCAGCAACATCCATCAATACTTCAGGGAGATGGGAAAGTTTCTATTGTTGAATTTAGTAGTTCCAGTTCAGGGTAGTTTTGAGTAATGAACCTGATTGCGTTAGACAAAATTTCATCATTGTGGCTTCTGTGGGTGCTAACGCAGGCAAGTCCCAACGTGGCTAGCTGCCAGGAATGTTGATTATCCACTTCGGCTACAGAGACATTAAACTTATTGTGTAGCCGGGTAGTAATGGATTTAATTACCCGACGTTTACCCTTAAGGGATTGATTCTCGGGAAGACGAACCTGTACTCGGCATACACCCACATGCATTTTTGTTAAAGACGATTTGCTATTGTTGTTGAACGACCTGATTAATTATACCTTGAAGTTCTCTCAAAGCCAACCGTTAACTCTTGATGAGGCTAAGGAAAATGTTGACCACCGTTGGACCAATACTTTTAAATTCAAGCAATTTTCCCTCCAGGTCTTTACTATCTAAAGATTGGTCATATAAATTGTGTAGAGAACCATACCTTTCCTTTAATTTGTTAGCCATGTTAAGCAAGTTGGATGCTGTGGAGAAATCGTAGCGCACATAACCACCTGAATCCAATATCTCCACCAACTTATCCCAGCCAGCATTGATGATATTTCCCGGAGTAATAACTCCTGCTGTTTCAAGTTCTTGAAAAGTTCTCCTGGCTGTTTTGGAGAAAATCCTTTTGGCAAAACAGAATTTAGGCAAGGAACCATTTAAATCTATCTTCCTCCCTGTTTAAGTTCAGTCCCAGTTCCTGTGAATGTGTTGGTAGAGTTAGAAGTTTTTCTATGATCTCCGTCGTTTTGGTTGACATGGTCAAGAACCTACTATTATATGAGCAGGCATTTGTTCTATTTTAATACTCGAGGCATCTTGTGTATAATTTATTTGGTAGATAGCTAACTTTGATATTATCTTCTTTTTGGTGGAGGCGAAATGTTTATTGAGAGTCCGAGGTATACTGAGCGTTTTGGAGCGGTAAGGATAAATGCCGTGCAACGGGTTGTCTCATTGGATTCGGGATTTAAAAGCGAGCTGCCTGCCCATGGTGCCATGGGGGTGATGAAAATAGATGAAGATACCATCAAATCCTTTGAAGGTAGGATGGTGGTGGTAATTCCAATTAAGGACGAAAAACTCAAGTTATTTGAAGGTGTGATTAGTGGTGTGCCACATGATTGCTTGGTTATAGTGGTATCGAATAGCCAGACGGGAAAAATCAACAGGTTCAAAATGGAAAAGGACGCTTTGAATCAAATTTGTCGCTATACGATGCGCAATGCCTTCATTGTGCATCAGAAAGACCCCGTCATTGCTGAGGCTGTCAGGCAGGCGGGGTATGATGACATCTTAGGAGAGGATGGGCTGATACGGGATGGTAAAAGTGAGGCTATGGTAATGGGCTTACTTATGGCTAAAGTGGCAAGGAAAGAATATGTTGGCTTTATTGATGCTGACAATTATTTCCCTGGCGCGGTATTAGAGTATGTCAGGGATTTCGCTGCTGGTTTTAGCTTAGCTCGGTCTCCTTACAGTATGGTAAGGATATTATGGCATTATAAGCCTAAAATCTCAGGCGGGATATACTTTAAGAAATGGGGAAGGGTGTCAGAAACCACTAACAAGTGCTTAAATGATTTGATTTTCTCCAAAACGGACTTTGAAACTGAAGTGATAAGGACAGGGAATGCTGGAGAGCATGCTATAAGCATGAAGCTTGCTGAGCTTTTGCCTTATGCTTCCGGGTATGCTGTGGAGCCCGGTGAGCTGACGTTCCTGTTCGAGAGTTTTGGCGGCATATTGCCCGAGATAGACCATGAAGCTGTAGAGCAAGGCATAGACTTATTTCAAATCGAGACCAGGAACCCTCATATGCATGAGGAGAGGGGAACACAGCATCTTAAGGATATGTTACTTAGTGGGTTGGCTACTATTTACCATTCACCCCTTTGTGAGGAGAGCACAAAAAGGCTTATCTTAAGAGAACTAGTGAATCAGGGAGCGTTAAGCAGTAGGGGAAAACCACCTGTTCCTCATTTTAATGCTCCAATAGGTAAAATAGATAGCTCGAAGTTTATGAACGTTATAAAAGAGCACCTTGGTGTACTTTACGCCTTACATGAGGAATAAGGAATTTACATCTTCTCCAGGAAAGATTGTATTTTCTCCCTTTCAAGCCCGTTAAGCATCTCTTCGTTATATGCTGTCATATCTAAGTAAAGCTGCACATGTTCGGGTATTTGCCAGATACGGCTCTTGGCATATCGGTAGCCATATCGCGACGAACTACCCATCTTCTTGGTAGTTATTTTACTGCTGGCATAATCGATTTTGTTAACTAAATCGGCATTAAAGCCCTTTCTCTTGGCTATTGTGTCTAGTACGCTGTGGATACCGCTGCCATGTTGGACAGCTTCCTTGTTTCTATCGGCATATTTGCTGGGGACTCCTATTTTTTTGGCGAACTGGCGATGGGGATGCTTTCCTATTCGGTCATTTTTAGAAGTCACTTTTAGTTCCGGAGCTACCATTATAGCTAATTTTACTACCTCGGAATCAAGATAAGGAAACATCATTTCCATTTCGTGTGCCTTAGCTATCTTATTTTCCCGATCCAGAGTCTCTACATCAGCCATAGTGAAGTCATCCCACATCCTTCGGGAGAGTTCCTGGCGACCATCCTTACCTAAAACATCGGGGTACCAGCTATATCCGCCCCATAGTTCATCTGCTCCCTGCCCTGAGAAGATGACTTTTATGCCATCTTGACTAGCCATGTCAACTGCGGCATAAATAGCGATGCCAGCTTCAATTTGAATAAAATCTCTTTCCTCTACTGCCTCAACAACTTTGGGGATGTACTTTTCAACGTCATCTATATTCAATACCTTTACGCGATGGTCAATTCCTATCCTCCTGGCGAATCCTTGAGCGAAGCTTATATCAGGGGAATCACTCAGGCCTGCGGTATACGCAACTGCCTTTATTCCAGCAGAAGAAGCAATATCCGACACCAATTTTGCTATTAAACAGCTATCCACACCTCCTGATAACAATACGCCAACTTTATCTACATCCGTTAACCTTTTTCGCACCGATGAGCAAATAGCTTCATGGTAGCAATCCACAACTTGGCCTAAGTCTTTTAGTTCAATGCTCCCTTTGTTGAGAGGGAAGGCCCTTTTGATTTCGATGCCATTGTGAGTAAATATGGCGAGCATACTGGCTCGCAGAGGCATGACATTGCTTAACCCTATTCTCCATAAAGCTTTCTTGTTGGAAGCAAAAGCTGAAAAATTGCCATCTTTAGCAATATAGAGGGGCTTTGTGCCTAGAAAATCCCGTGTCACTACTGTTTGGTCGGTACTGCTAACTACTAAAGCATAGTTCCCATCTAAATCCTTTAATGCTCTCTTTATCCTTTGTTCAAGGTCGCCCTGGTGTTCTTTAAGTAAATAAGCTAGTCCTTCGACGCAAGCTTTGTCTGTTAAGCGGTGATTCTGGTAAAGCTCAGATGTTATTGGAGGTAAGTTGTAGAACTCACCATCATACAGCAACACCAGGTTATCACCATAATCTAAATAAGGATATTCCAATGTCTTTCTTTCAATAGGTGAAGACAGTTCAGCCAAGGCTTTACTGCCAGCTATATCCTCGAAGGATGAACTAAGTAACCAGCGGTGTTCATTGTTCTCGGAATTAACTTTACCATCATGGTGAGGGTAAAAGGTTTCCAGCATGGTAACTAATTTATCTCTTGCTTCGCTACCATCTTGGCTGAAAACGCCGACTAGCTGACTCATATTATTTTCTTTTCAAGCAGCAACGATGGGGGCTTATTCTAACAAAGTGCTTCGGGTAGCACAAGATTGGCAGGCAAGGTTTGATAGCCAAACGCGTTGACCTGTGTGATTGAGGCAAGGTAGACTTAGCATGAGCGGAAAGCTCATGAAAGCAATTATCTTAGCTGGCGGAGAAGCAACTAGGTTGCGTCCACTTACCCACAATATTCCTAAAGCAATGGTTCCGGTGTTGAATCGTCCCTTTCTGGAACACCTTATCAATTATCTTAAGAAACACAAGATTGTTGACGTAATACTTGCGATGGGCCAGCCGTCTGAGCAAATCCAGAATTACTTTGGTGATGGTAGTGGCTTTGATGTGAGGTTAACCTATTCTGTGGAGGATTTTCCATTGGGAACGGCGGGAGCGGTAAGAAATGCTGAAAAATTATTGGATGAATGCTTTGTTGTTTTGAATGGTGATATTCTCACTGCTCTTGATTTAACTGCCATGATGAATTTTCACCGTGAAAAAAAACCTATTGCTACTATAGCCTTGACGCCAGTGGAAAATCCCACTATCTACGGTGTGGTAGAGACTGACGGACAGAGCAGAGTTAGGCATTTTATAGAGAAACCACATTGGAGTGAAGTGACTACCAACATGATTAATGCTGGCATCTACGTTCTGGAGCCTGATATTTTGAGCTATGTTGCCTCCAATACTTTTTTTTCATTCGAACACGATGTTTTCCCTCCGCTTCTGGAAAAAGGGCGAGCTATCTACGGCTACCCGTTTGAATCTTACTGGATTGATATTGGCACACCCGAGAAGTACTTCAGACTAAATCGCGACCTGCTCCTTCGTTATATTGGCGATAAGGATGTGAAACTTGAGGGAGAGAGTTTTGTTCACCCTTCAGCTCAAATTGAGGGCCCAGCAATAATTGGTGAAAGCTGCTTTATTGATAGAGATTCGGTAATAAAAGGCCCTGCCATTATCGGTCCTGGCTGTCAAATAGGGCAGGGTGCTACAGTAGAAGGAGTGGTATTGTGGCAAAACTGCGAAGTTGCTAAAGAAGTGAAGCTCAGGAATTGTATTATTGCTTCTAATTGCTACATTGGGCAACGAAGCGAAATTTTGGACAACTGTGTTTTAGGTGACAGGGTGAAAGTCAAAGAGGGTAGCAAATTACCCAAAGGTGCTTCAATTCAGCCGAACGAGGTTGTTTAACTGCTAAAGATGAAGCAAATTGTATTCACTGACTTGGATGGCACTCTTCTCGACTTAGTTACTTATTCATATGAAAAATCTATTGCTGGAGTAAACCGACTCAAAAAAATAGGTGTGCCTTTAATATTTTGTTCAGCGAAGACTAGAGCAGAACAAGAAGTATACCGGCGTAAATTGGAAAATTTTCATCCTTTTATAGTGGAAAATGGAGGCGCCATTCTCATACCGCGAGGCTACTTCCCATTTTCATTTGAGTACCACAGAAGTATCGATGAGCTATTGGTCATTGAGTTAGGCACTTCTTATAAGGAGGTCAGACAATTGCTGAGTAAGGTGATAGAAGAGGGTGGATTTCACTTTAGAGGCTTCGGCGATATGAGCGATGAGGAAGTAGCTGAAGAAACTGGTTTAGATATCGAGTCTGCTAAATTAGCTAAACAAAGGGAGTATGATGAGACGGTTGTCATTGCGAGCGGAGCAAAGCAATCTCACATTACCTCCGGGGAGATAGATGAGTTCTTACGGAAGATTAAGCAGGCTGGCCTTAACTGGACGCATGGGGGACGGTTTTACGGTGTTATGGGGGATAATGATAAAGGTAAAGCGGTGAAGATTGTGACTGGATTATATCGTGAGATGTGGGATGAAATAGAGACTATTGGGCTAGGTGACAGCCTCAATGATTTGCCTATGCTTTCTACAGTTGATATGCCAATCTTGGTGCAGAAGAGAGATTATACCTGGGAAAACATAGATGTGCCTAATTTGCGCAAGGTTCAAGGAATTGGACCTGAGGGGTGGAGCAGGGCAATCAAAGAAATATTTGGAGGTTGAAATGCAAACGATATATCTCGTTCCTCATTCTCATTTTGATGTAGCTTGGGCTTTCACCAAGGATGATTACTACCAGATAAATGAGCTTATCTATTCCGAAGCTCTGGAACTTATGAGGAAATCCGAATTTAAGTTCTGTATAGAACAATGTTTT
>JAUWGN010000080.1 GCA_030606385.1 Dehalococcoidia bacterium | reverse complement strand
CATGCTATATGCTGCTATTGAGCCATCCTCTACAGGATGGCTTGATGCCCTGGGGTCTGCCACTACAGCAATGCCCATGGGTGCTTCATCCAGAAATATTCCCCAGGCAAGCAATTTCGCCACCCTTTCCTTTACCTCGAAGTCGCTTAGGACTATGAACTTCCATGGCTGTAAATTGCTTGCAGATGGTGCCCATCTTCCTGCGTCCAGGATCTTCTCTATTTCTTCCTGTGGGACAGGGTCTTTCCTGTATTTCCTTATGCTTCTTCTAGTCTTGATTGCTTGTAATACCTCCATTTAGCTACCTCCTTCTGCTTGCCCTTTTTTTAATCAACCAGGCTGCAGTATGCTTGTTCCTGGACTTGCATCAGGTCATTTAATTCACTTTTATCGGTGACGAGAATGCGAAAGAGGATAACACCCATATTGCTTGGGGCAATGACCACCTCTGAATCTCCGGCATCGTGGTAAGGCATGTTTTCCCCAACCAGAAGTATATCAGCCGGGTTTGATTTAGCGGTTCGGTCATTCACAACAAAGAAATTATCTGTGTTAATTGCGTAAAAGGACATTGACCAATAAGTGTCAGCAGGTATTGGAGCAACGATATGAAGCGGCTTATCGCTCACTTCATAAACGCAAATGGAGTATAGAAGGTCAGGGGAAGGTCTAACCACATCTCGGCTATCGGCTGTTATAGGAGGCGCCTGATATATCATGTTCATCTGGCCATCAGGTGTCTTTTGCTTCATACCTGCCAGGGTATGAAGTGTAATCCCGTACGGTAACACTGCGACTGTAGCTACATGAATTACCGCAGCTAATAGAAGCGTTATCACCACCAATTTTATCCAGTTTTTCACCCACATTCCTCCGTTGTAATATGGGGCAATTCAATAGTATCGAGGTTTTCACAAACAGATGGTGCTGGATTATACATGCGCAGCATAAGAATGATTTTGTTTTGATTACCCGTAGGGAGCCAGTTGCCCGTTTTGGGAGTTGAGGACAAAAAGATTGTAAAGTTCCCGTCGGCATCATGCTCGATATTCTTATTAGTGTAGGAGTAGCGGTTTTGCTCATTGGGGATCAAAAAATTATCACCGCCATATACTGTGATGCTCCACCAGGAGGCATAGGGATCAAGATTACTACCTTCAATTCTGTAGTCACAGCTCGACTGCAGTAGCTGTCCAGCATCGTCGGTATCTGCCGTGTAATAAATCACCTCAGACCTGTCAAGTGCAAAAAGGGCCATAATAGCAACTGCAGCCCTGGTATACATCCCGGCTTGCTCACTGCCGTAGGTAAGGCCGGTATACCATTCCCCATTTCTAATTAAGTCCTTTTCAGTCATAAAGCCAAGTCCCAATAACGCAGAACCAACTCCCAAGACCAACGCAACCACTACAACTAAAAGATACTTGGATATCCTCCTTATTGTTTTTCTCCTGTTACCTGATTCCATTTAACTAATTGTAGCAAACAGGAAGTGCTTCTCTCCTCCCCTGAAGCTGAACTATGTCTTGCAAAGCTTGTTCACCTCCGCACCAGATTCTCCCTACTTGTTTTCTTATTATAATAACCCATTTGCGCAATATTCACTTATAATATTAAGTACTTCAAGCAATATTCAATGTTACCGCTATGAAGGGATTCATATATAAACTTGTGGAAAACGACGATGAGTTAACGGACGCCTTTGAGGTGAGAAGGCAGGTATTTGTTGATGAACAGGGCGTTCAGGAAGATGTGGTATTCGATGGCTGTGAAGGCCAGGCAATGCATGTGGTAGTTAAAGACGGAGAGAAGCCGATAGGAACCGCCAGAGTTCGATTTTTAGATACCAGACAGGTTAAGCTGGAAAGGATGGCTGTGTTAGAGCCGTTTCGCCATATAGGAATAGGAAAGAAGCTGATGTCCTTTCTGGCTCAGGAATTAAAAAATAAGCAAGTTGAAAAGGTGGTTCTTCATGCCCAGTACGGAGTTATAGAATTCTACAGGGCTTGCGGCTTTAACGAGTCAGGCTCACCTTTCCGGGAAGCTGGTATCAAACATGTAAAGATGGTGAGAGACCTTTGACTGGGTGAGGTAACAAAATGCGTTTTCCAAATAACCTGACTGACCGATTCATGACTTCATAAACAACACGTAACAGGAGCCCTGTATTCCAGCTAGGGTCTTATTCCGTGAATTCAACCACTAGTTTCTTAACGTCCCACAGGGGCTCTATCCTCTCCGTTATGTCTTCCTTTATAGCGTGAGCAAACTGGTGATCTTGAGGTACATCAACAAGCACCCGGACTGTTCCATCCTTTATCTCAATATCTTTGACCAAGTTTGTACGCACCACGTTTAACCCGGTCAGAGGGTTTATAACCTTCTTGAGGCGCTGACGAACCACCTCTACAGTGGTCGGCTTTTGTTCCTTGACCAGACCGTGACGCTCTTCATAGTTTTGTATAGCCGAGCGTAAGCCTTCTACAGCGAGCACCGAGCAGTGGACTTTGAGTTTGGGAAGTCCTCCCAGAGCTTCTGAAGCTTCTTTCCAGCTAATGTTCTTTGCTTCATCCAACGTCTTTCCCTTGGCTAGTTCCGTAATTATGGAGCCGGTAGCTATGTTGGAAGCACAGCCGTAAGACTCAAACTTGATGTCTGCGATGGTATTCGTCTTTGGATCAACTTTTATGTAGACAGCAACCATGTCCCCGCAGGCTGGGCTGCCTTCTGTTGCCTTACCATCAGGATTCTCAATCTTACCCACGTTGCGGGGGTGTCGAAAGTGTTCAAGTACTGTTTCGCTATATGGAAATCTCATCTCTAACCCTCCTCCTTTTCCCTATTTTTGCCCAGGGGGCTGATACTTCTCAGCTCCTTCACTATTTCAGCCAATGCCTGGACCACAGCATCCACGTCTTCCATAGTGTTGTAACGCCCGAAGGTAAAGCGTATCGAGCCATGCGTCCTTTCATGGTCACCGCCTATCCCAAAGATAACGTGGCTGCCCTCCAGAGAGCGGCTGAAACAGGCCGAGCCAGTGCTCACGGCAAAGCCACGCATATCAAGATGCAGGGTCATGGATTCGCCCTCCACAAAGTGGAAGGTAATATTAGCATTCTGTGGGAGTCTCCTCCAGCGATGCCCATTCAGTGTACTGTTTGGTATCTCGGCAAGTATACGGTCAATGAGGCGATCACGCATTTCTTGCAGTCGCTTGGTTTCCTCAGGGGTGATCAGCTCTACCGCTTTGGCGAATCCTACTGCACCGGCTATGTTTTCCAGCCCTGCCCGAAGGTTGAATTCCTGAAATCCACCGTCTACCCACTTAGCTATCTGTGTTCCTTGACGGATGTACAGGCCTCCTATGCCCTTTGGACCGTGGATGGTGTGGGCAGATACAGTTACCAAATCCACAGGTATCCTCTTCACGTCGAGGGGTACCCAAGGGAAGGTATGTGTGGCATCGGTATGAAAAAGCACCCCCTTCTCACGACAGATATGACCGATACCTTCGATGTCCTGGATGGTGCCTATTTCCTGGTTGGCATGCTGGATGGAAACCAGAATGGTCTCATTTGTCATGGAATCTCTGAGCTTGTCAAGGTCCACAAAGCCATCGCCATCGACATCCAGATAGGTCACCTGGAAGCCCTGTTTCTCCAGAGCTTGTGAGCTGTGAAGTACCGGAAAATCCTCGATTTTTGACACAATTATGTGTTTGTCTTTCTTCTTATCAAGAGCCAGTGCTACTCCTTTGAGGGCAATGTTAGACGATTCGGTACTTCCCGAGGTGAAAATGAACTCTTCAGGGGCAGCACCTAAAGCACTGGCAATAGCCTCTCTGGCCCCGTCCAGCGCCTCTCGAGCTTCTATCCCCTGGGAATAGCCAAACTCCGAGGTGGCAACCGCGTATGTATCGAAGAAATACGGCCTCACCGCCTCCAGCACCCGCTCATCCAAACGGGTGGCTGCAGCGTTGTCCAGGTAAACAACTCTGCCTAACATTTCCTCCTCCCATCATATGAAGAGAGTTATTGTTGACTCTCTAGCCTCATTTATGTAGGTACCGACTGCACAGTAGTCTGATATCAAATCATCACGAAGGTCTTCCTTCTTTATTCTCATTATCTCCATTGTCATGTCACAGGCGAGGATCTTGCCGCCAAGCTCCTTGAAGTCTTGAAGGAGCCTCTCCAGAGAGGCCGCCCCGGCTTTTTTCATCCTCCGTTTCACCATCCATTTGCCGAGTCCAAGCATGTTCATCTTCGATAGAGGCCCCTTTTCCAACCCGCCTTTCTTGAGACGCTGTAGGCCCCAGAAGGTGAAGAAAAGTGATGCTTCCATCCCCATTGCAAGTGCCCCATTGGCTACAATAAGGGCACTGTACACCTTATCCATATCGCCGCTATGAACTATTATGGTAGCTTTACCAGCCATAGTTATTTCCTCCTGCTACCTGCGTATTCTTATTCTCCACACCCCACCTTCCTCTTGTACATCAATGAGTTCCAGTCCCAAAGCCTTGACGGCCATTGGTATCTCTTTCTTGGAAGCGGGATGGGTGCCGATAACCTCCACAACATCGCCTTCTTTCGCTTTCCTTAAAGCCTTGCGGGTTTCAACTAAAGGAACGGGGCAAGTTTCACTTGTGCAATCCACCTTTATCTCGGCCATTTCGCATCACCTCCCTACAAGCTTACAGGTAGTGGTGTAATTATGAAGAAATGTGAAGAATTGTTCCACCCCCGTCGTTTTACTCAGTTTTGGTGACGTCTCTATCCCCACCACTTCTTGCATGGTCAAGTTCGTTGGGCACTTCGTATCTCAGTGCTCCAGAGGGGCAAGCGCCAATAACGCGCTTCATATCTTCAACGGCCGCAGCATTTGTGTCTACCCAGGGGCGTTTGTGTATATCGAAGACCTGTGGAAGGCCTTCAGTACAAATACCGGAATGCATGCATTTGTCGGGATCCCAAATTACCCTTATTCTTTCATTCTCGTATATTCGCTCCACTCTTGTCCTCCTGCACCAACCCAACGTGTCACTGGACCATTCTGGTATCCTTCGTTTACCGTCCGATCCACCAGCCACATCCCTGTCATACACCGGGATTTCGTCGAGCTAGTTTACTCTACGAGCTTGAACATTTTCTTGGGCGCTCCGCAAATGGAACATTTTTCGGGGGCTTCCCCCTCAACCGTGTTGCCACAATACTGGCAGACGTAAATTGGTTTTTCCTCAATGGCCTCACCCTTCTCAATCTTACTCAGGGCAGTTTCAAACAAACCATGATGAATCCGCTCGACCTTATTTGCCAGGTCAAAGCTGTCTCTGGCTTTGTCTTCACCCTCGACCTCAGCCTGCTTTATAAATGCGGGATACATTTCAGTAAACTCGTAGTTCTCGCCACCCTTCGCAGCTAGCAGATTTTCTTTTGTTGACTTTATTCCTTGCATAACCTTCAGGTGATTCCGCGCGTCGCGGCGATCCGCATTCTCGCCATCGCGGTATTTTTTCCCGTGCTTGCCGTGCTGGCCGCACCGATCGTTGCGGTGGTGACGCATTTCAACGGTATCCCGAACT
>JAUWGN010000031.1 GCA_030606385.1 Dehalococcoidia bacterium | reverse complement strand
GATGCTATTGGCTGAGAGGCTAAGACTAAATACGCAGCGCCTGATTACAGTTCGGATGGATTGCCCCGTGCTATCAAATGTTTGGTGGCCAGTACGCATTCATCAACCCGATGCGGGTCATGACAAAATTATCAGCCTTTGGCTCAATTCAACGCTTGGATTGCTAATTCTACTGTCACACCGGGAAGAGACTGAGGGCGCTTGGATAGATTTTAAGAAACCAGTGCTGTCGGATATGCCTGTACTTGATGTCGGGTCACTAGCACCTACACAAGTAGAACGCTTGATTAAAGCTTATGATACCCTGAGCACACAACCGCTACTCCCCTTCCCAGAGATGGCTAATGACCCCGTACGCCAGGCCATAGACGCGGCGATATCCGAGGCATTAGGGCTTCCTGATTTGTCCATTCTCCGTAACTTACTTGCCCAAGAGCCAGTCGTCTGCCTGAAAGCGCTGTCGTAGTGGGTAACCTTGCGACGCGGACAGTAACAACCATACCTCTTTCCATATCTGCACTTTTCGTCATTTCGTTACCTGATGCCTGAAGACAATTGGGCAGCTGACGCCTGTTTGCCTACAAGGTTTTCGTTTCAAGCCTCCCACCATCAATCCGGGACTAGCGGCGAGCTTCTCATATGTTCTGACCTTCTAACCAGTTCCCTTACGTATTCAACGGTTTCCCGCCTTACCCCACTTGCCTCCGCTATGTCATTCACCCCCCTGCTCACCTCCAGCCCGGCGAGCACGAGGTCCAATTTCTCATAGGTAATACCCATGGCGAACTCATCGGTGATCCCAGGAATGAGGTCGGGAGAGGGGGCTTTATTTATAATCTTCTCTGGAACCCGGAGGAACTTAGCCAGCTGCCTCACTTGTGTTTTATATAGCCTGAGGAGAGGCATAATATCAGCTGCACCATCGCCATACTTTACAAAGAAGCCGGTTAGAAATTCGGTCTTGTTGGCTGTTCCCGCCACCAGCAGGTTTTGATGCTCGGCATAAGAGTATAGCAGCACCATCCTCACCCTGTGCTTCATCCTGTAATATGCATTAGCCCTCTTAAGAAGCCCAAAATCTGTTCCCTCAAGACCACTCAGGAATGGTCTCTCACCGGTAAATCTGGTATAAAGTTTATAGCCTACCTTAACCGCGGCGGCGGCTATTCCTCTCTGCGTAAAAGCAGCCTTTGGTAGATGCTGGTAAATCCCCATGTCACTTAGTATTGGCGTCAATTCCACTCTCTCAACCCTGACACCGAGCTCATCAGCTTGGAGTCTGGCGTCAGATTCACTGTCCGGCTGGCTGTCTCTCTCTGGCATAATCAATCCCAGAACCTTACCCAGACCGAGGGCTCTAACCGATAGAGCCAATACTACGCTAGAGTCAAGCCCGCCGCTTAAACCAATAACCACCCCATTCCGATTGAGGTTATGCACGCTGGTGTGAATAAATTTCTTTAGCTTCTGGCTCAGCTTTTCCGGGTCTATTCTTAACTGGGCAGGGATCAAATCCATTTTGAGTACTTCCTTTTAGTTCTGCTCGCTAGTCTTGTTCAGGTGACTCATCTCTATAAAAGGCTACACCAAGCGTCCCCGGGCCAGTGTGGGTGACGAACACAGATCCCAGCTCAATAAGGTATAGCTCAGCACAGTTGAAGCGGACACGAACCTCTTTTTCTAATGCCAAGGCTTCTTCAAATGCTCGGCTGTGGACAACTGCCCCGTGAATACAAGCGTTCTCTTTTACACGCTGTGTCATAAATTCCAGCATACACTGTATAGCTTTATCTCTATTTCTTGGCTTGGCTAGGACTTTGACCTCGCCATTGGTCAGAGCCAGGACTGGTTTAATCTTGAGCAGGGTACCAACCAAAGCTGTCGCCGCTCCAATGCGCCCTCCTTTTTGAAGATATTTCAGGGTATCAAGTGTGCCAATGATGTCCACAGTGGCAGCAATTCGCTTGGTGAGTGACTTAATCTCGACTAGCCCTTGACCCTCCTCAGCAGCGCGGGCGGCAGCGAGAACCAAGAGCCCCATACCCATAGAGAGCCAATCTACTACCTCAATCTGAGCCTGAGGGAATGCATTTCGGGCAGCCATGGCTGAATTAGTGGTTCCGCTCAGCTTGCCTGAAATATGAATGGACAAAATATCATAACCAAGCTGGGTTAGCTCAGCATATACTTTAATAAAATCGCTGACCGGAGGTTGTGAGGAGGTAGGAAGCGCCCTGGACTTTGCCAGTCTTTGATAGAACTCCTCGTTGGTAATGTCTATCCCCTCAGCAAAAGACTCTGTTCCAAAGATGACCCTGAGCGGAACAACACGAATATCGTATCTAGCAATCGTCTCTGGTAACAGGTATGCGGTGCTATCGGTAACAATTCTAACCTTGGGGGTCAATCTTCCTATTCCTCCTCAGTGGAAGGTATTATAGCATATCTCCGATGGATATATCATTGCTCTTTCCCCTACCCACGGTGTCGATTTTAAGAGATGCCCCTTTCCCAGTTAATTTGAACAAGCCATTAAGTGCAACAAAGCAGTTGGCGAACTCCAAAGCTAACACAGCCCTCTCCAAATCCGCTGGCTCGGCTTAGCTATTCAAATGTCCGGGCTATCCCGATAGCTAGAACCACTGCAATGATAGCAATAATTATCAAAATACTTATAGGAGTGCACCTACAAGCCTTGGCAAACTTTTATTAAGTTTTATATTGCTGACCAGACATGTGCATGGCAATTGTTAATCGTAAAGGGAAATTTAAGAAGAATAGTTGTCTTCACCCCATCTAAAGAGCCTACCCATGATAGCTCCCTTTCTAACCTTTCAAAGTGGTCATCTAAGAAATCCAGGCCAAGAGGTTTTAGAAACCAGTGAAAGTCATACCATCCATCAAGCTTAATATAAACATCACATTTCAAGATGGTTGATTTTTCTTTTTTATCGATCTCTACATCAAAATCGCCAGCATTTATGTCATAGGTGCCCTTAAATTTTTGAATTTGGTCAGATCTAAATTGAGCTTGCTCTTCTATTAGCCTTGAGCATTCATCCTCAGCCCATTTTTTCTCCTCCAAGTAGTGTAAGGTTTCCCCTTCCACTTCTATTACGATATTTCGTTCAAGTTCTTTTAGCTCACCAAATTCTATCTTTTCTGGTGTGGGTGAAGGCGTTATAGGTGCTTCCTTTTCTGGCATAGGTGAAGGCGCTGTGGGCACTAGCGCTGGTGTTGGTGCTGGCGCACAGTCACCTATTAAGAACAGTAGAGTTACCACCAAAACGGCAACTATTATCCTACTTAGTTTTCTGAAATCGTCGTTCATCTAGACCCCCTCATAATTTCTACTGCCTTCTCTAAATTTGCCTTGTGGAGCTAAGCTTAGGTTTCTATTTTTCTTCTGAGGAATTGTATAAACTTAACAAGTAACATGAACGATAGCACTGACCGCCTTTATTTCACTAAGCTTATTAAATTTATCTACTATATCTGATGTGTCAGCTTCTATTATCTCTACTCCTTTCTCTTCCAAAAGTGCTCTTGCATCATTACTCAGGCTTGCCAATCCAGATGTCCCCTTTCCCGTAATAACTACATCGGGGTTTTCTTTTAATACACGGTCAGCCTGCTCTTTCGTAAAAGTGTGACCATATTCTCTTTCTCCAACCCTGCCAGAAGGAAATATATAAACATCGTGGTTATAGGTTACATTGTCTATTGTGATAGACCCATAAGTAGATGAATTTATTTTCACCATTTTTATCACCTCCTCTCCTCCAAATTCGCTGGGCTATCGCCAGTCTACTTACCCTTGTTTGACTTTATGCGTTTAGACTTGCTAATTTTAGCCTTTGTCTGCCTCTCCTTGAGACGCCCCTTAGTGCGAAACCAAGATGGAGTGCGATAGGGTACTGTCAAGGGGATTGTGTGAAATTTCCCTCGATTAAATTACGAAGGGAAGGGAGATTGTAGCGCACTTTCCCAACAGGGTTCGACCTCCAGTGAATTTCCATTTTTATGCTGATAAAGGCCAGCAGAGTATAACAGGCAGTCTCCCCGGCCACGATCTCCATCGGTTTGGTCCGCCGTTTGAATTCCTTATTTAGCCGCTCAATGACATTAGTGGTACGCAGGGAAATCCATTCCTCCTCAGGAAAGTCGAGGAAGGTCAGACAGCTATCCAGGGAGTTTTGCAAACACTTCACAGCGGAAGGCACATCCTTTTGCCAGCGCTCGGTGAACCGGGTAGAGAATTCCAGAGCTTTTTCCCGGCTGGAAGCATAGAAGATCGAGCGAATATCGTCAGCCACCTCTTGTTTCAGTTTCTGAGGTACCTTAGCCAGGACATTACGCGCGACGTGGACCTGGCACCTTTGAACTTTTCCCCGTGGGAATTCCTCCCTGAAGACTTTTTCCAGTCCGGGTAATCCGTCCATAATACCCAAAGTAACCGTCTGGCTATCCAGACCGCGACGTTTCAAATCCTTAAAGGTCTCCCGCCAGCTGGAAGCGGATTCCTTATCTCCGGATTGAATGCCAATGACCTGTTTTTGGCCGTTTTCGGTCACACCGATTACCACCAATACCGAGACCTTCTCGATGGTTCTGGCAACACGCATCTCAAAATAGACCCCATCGCAGAATAGATATTTAAATCTCATCGAAGAGAGATTGCGATTCCGCCAGCTTTCTATTGCTGTAACCAGTTCCTGGCTGCACCGGCTCACTTCCCCGGATGATATCTTGTGGCCGATTAACCGGTGGGAAATCATGGCCAGGGTCCTGGTGCTCACCCCACTCAAGAACATCACGGCGATATCCTGTCTCAGCTCATCCTCATATTGTTTACTCTTAGGGATGACTTGGGTCTGATATTCCCCTTTCCGATCCCGGGGTACTTGCACCGGTACTTCTCCGATGCCTTTAAGAGCAAATCGGCGCGGATACGAGCCGTTGCGATGATTCGACTCCTCTTCCGCTCTTTCATAGGGCTGTCTCCCTAAAAATTTGGTGAGTTCCAGCCTCATTATCTTGCTGAGATATCCTCCCACTGCTTGGGGCATATCTGCTTTGACCATCTCCAAAATCTTCTCCGGCTGCTCCTGAATTTCCTTGAAAACCTGGACCATCTCTGATACACTGATTTCGACTTTCACGGGGCGCTTCTCCTTTCATGCTGTTTTATTTCTCTCAATAAAACCTTGTAAAGGAAAGCGCCTACTTTTTCAACCCCTCCATGATTTCACACAAAAGATTTTACACTACCTGCGATAGCCTTTCATATTCTCTCCCAATCTGCTCACTGGGTTTAATGCTATTCGCCTTTAGGCTGAGCAAGCCTGACACTAACTGCCTGCGGATGACCATCGCGTCCCTTTGCAAGCTCAAATTCCACTTCCTGCCCTTCTCTAAGGGAATTATAGCCCACATCTTCAAGCTGACTGTGATGGAAGAAGAGGTCATTGCCTTCCGCCGTCTGGATGAAGCCAAATCCTCGGTCTAGAACTAGCCGTTTAATGGTTCCTTTAGCCATATGCTGCTCCTTCCCCTTTCCTAAATCCGCTGGCTGGGCTATGCTTTAACTACGCTGGTTTGCGAGCAGCCCTCGTAACCTATTCACTTAGTGGAACTGCCTTTCCATTTCTTCAACTGCTTCAGGCCATTGCTTGTTAAGCCGTAATACATCTCGTCAGCTGTAGGAATGGTTGCTATGCTGTTCTTTCCGTGTGAGTTTTGAGCGCCTATCCATGCCATTTGGAATTCTTCTTCGCTTAGGGTGTGTCTGAAGGAACGACGCTTTGCGCATTTAATTATGGGCAACAGTTGCTTCTGACACTGGGATGCACTTGCCAAAAGTATGAGCAGCCAGTGAGGAGCTGTTCAGGGTCTATTGACCAGGATAACTTTTGCTCCTTTAACCCGGTGGCTACGGAGTCCAAACGTCTTACCCCCGTTCAAACGTACACCTTTCTCAGGTAGTACCGCCCCTTTTCCGCTTGCTAGCTCTTGGAACCTTCTTCCTAATGGCTTTGGGTGTCCTTCTGCGGCTCGGTGGTCTCAGCAGGCTTCTCCCTAGTGACCTCAGATGGCTTTTCCTCTGCAGCCTTAGCCCCTGGCTTCGCTCGTCTAAACAATGACTTAATCCTATCTAGCACAGTCATTATTCACCTCCTATATTCGTGCGAGCTTCTCCTGTTTCAAACTAAAAAGGCCCCAGCAACTACCAGAGTCTCACGTCTCTCGAGACCTGTAAGTCCGAGAGAAAGCTAGATCTCCAGTACCTGGCTTAAAGTTTTCTCTGCATGTTTACTTGCTTCTTGAGCCCCTCTTTCAGCTGCCATGCCCAGATACTTCCTGAAATCAATGAATTTTCCCACGCCATTGATCACCATGCCTGGAACCCTTGAATCTTTGAGAAGAAAGGCATATAGCTCCTCTCCTAACTTTTCCCCTATTTCCTCATGAGGGATTGCTCCAGCTAGCGTTGTTATAGCTGTTTTTAGTTGGCTATAGTCTCCTCTCAACTGTGTAAGGTCGCTTGTTAAAGTTGCTTTTTCTGATTCTAATCCTTTTATTTTTAAATCCAGCTTAGCTATTTGTGATCTTGAGTTTCCCACCTCTTTGTTATGCTCAGTTTTTAGCGCAGTTATTTGTGATTCATACCTTTCCTTTAATTGTTCCTTTTCCTTGTCTAGGGTTTTTATTTGTGATCTTAAACCATCTATATCAGCTAAGCTCTTTACCAGTGCTTCGCTATCAATTCTTGACTCCTTAAGGTCTTCCCCTAATACTGTGGTTAACCTTTCCACAAATGCTTTAGAATCAGTTCTTAACTCCTTATACTCGTCGCCTAATATTCCCACTACCCTTCCCAGAAGTTCCTCATATTTCACGTTTGCCCGGTCACGTTCTTCTTCTAGTGTCATTATGTACGATCTTAAGTCTCCTACTTTCCCGCCATACTGCTTATTTAACAGAGTATATATCGCAAAGGCAACTCTCTTGGCCACAGCTTCCCCGTAGCCCTTTATATCACTTCCTCGTGGGCCGAGCACCTTACTAAGCAACTTATTCTCCCTTTGAAGACGTTCATCGTAGTCCTTCAGCCCTGCATCAACCACCGGATCCAATCCCGCACTATTATATAATTGTTCTGCCAGTTGTATTTCTTCTAGGCTTACTTCCCCGATTTTTATAAGCTGCCTTTCTTTCGGAGCATTTTCCTTTTCTTCCATTTTGCACCTCCCACTGTTCGTATTGACAGAGGTAGCTAGCTTAAGCGCCACACACATGCAAAGGTAGAACTTGTGTCTTTACTATAATTATACATCTTTTGATGGAAACATATATCGTCCCTGTTCTTAAATCGTTAGCCATTTGGTACAGCAATTAAAAGTCACCGGAATACTATGAATGCTCAGTAAAATGAGGACACATTTCATCGGAAAGCGACCCGATGACATGGTCTTAGCAAGGATGGGGAAAAAGAGAAATTGAACGCGTCGATGCAGCTGCGTAAGTCTTGTCAGACATATATATTGTGGGTAAAACTAGATATCTCTGGCGTGCTTCTAAGCAACAACGGTATATATGCGGGTCAGGTGTGATAATACTTGACACTGCCATCGACCCCCTTTATAAGCAAGCTGCAGCAGGAGAACGCAGAACTTTTGGACGACAACCTCTTTATCCGGAGAACCCTGCGGACATTAAGGTTTTCACGGGAAGAGTCCTGTGGGAACTCCGAGGAGACTTGTGGAGAAGCTCCTGGGAGACTTCTGGGGAGCTCTGGGAGAACTATAGAGGATCTCTGAGACAACTGTGGCGAAGCTCTGCGGAGGTCTGTGGGTAAGCCCTGAGGATATCTGTGAGTTTTTTCTGTGGAAACCCGCTGTGGAAATTTCCTTGAGAAAAACCCGTGAATTAGCCTCGAATCAGTAACGAAAATTCGGTGTATTCCGCGCTCCACAGGACCGGGGGCGGCCCAGAAGACTTACCGCTCCCCTTCGCAGTACCGGTCTTCTGGTGCTGGACCGGACAGTAAAGCCATGCAACATTCACGGGTTCAGCATAAGCTCGTTATTAATCACCGTTGGCCATCACCATTAGGCTTTCGCCTGCTATGGGCTCGACAGAGGCTTGGTATCGCTATTATGTACGTACTTAAGTATCGCCCTAAGTCTCGACTGCTGAACCGTTTGCTTAACCTGCATGTTTCAGACTGAATCGGCCGGCCAGCCGCGATAAGAAGGGGAGTTATTGAGATTTGCTGGACAATAATTATTAGAACGTAGAGAGCAAGGACTCCTTGGATACGCTCCAGCGGAATGTCGTCGGGTTACATAATTTTTTACGGAAATCGAGGCTAATTGGAGGGTAAAACTTGTAAAATTTCCTCTGGAGTTCCGTCGGAAACTTTACCCGGGAAACCCTCGGAGTTCCGGCGGAGCTTCCCCGGAGAAATCCTCGCAGCTTAGTCCAGACTCCTCGGAGAAATTCTTGGAGCCCCGCCGAAGCTTGCGGAGAAATTCCCGCAGCTTTGTCCGTAACTTCTCGGATAAATACCTGGAGCTTCCCGGAGAAATTTAGGAACCCTCAGGAACCCCCCTGAGCAGCATTTTTATAGTCCAAAGGAGCCATATCTAGCCTCTTATCATGAAGTGGACGGTGAAAAATTTTGTGAAGCTTTGTATGGCGATCACAGCAACTAGTTATTTTGTATCTAGGATTGGGAGAGCAAGGTTAGTGTGTGTGATAAGGTGGATTTTACCACTGGTAACCAGCGGAGGTGACCTAGGTCCGTCACCCTATTATGGGTCAAATACGAGGCTGATTCCACGGTTTTTCCGGCAGTCCTTTCTGGTCTAGTTTTGCTGGTCTATACGTGGTTATGTCTGTCGGTCTGCACTGGTTACCAGATACCAGGCCGCGCCGGTTACCATTGACAGATCGGACCGGTCATACCGCCGGAATCACTCTGTTTACCAGTGGGGTCAAGATTCCTACCAGGATGTATTGCCAAGGGAC
>JAUWGN010000057.1 GCA_030606385.1 Dehalococcoidia bacterium | reverse complement strand
CAAGAATAAAAGAGGGACAACTCTTGCTACAGCGGGGAGTCAATACTGCCATAGACATAAGCGATGGGCTCATTGCTGACCTTGATCACATATGCCAGGCTAGCAAAGTTAACGCCCAGATAAAGATAGACAGGGTACCTGTGCACCCTTTGGTTAAAGCCAATTTCCCGGGCTATCAGGAACTGGCTCTAAGCGGAGGCGAGGACTATGAACTGTTGTTCACCGCCGATAAAGCTACTATGGAGAAGGTTAAGCGTGTTTTAGATTGTCCGGTGAGCGTAATTGGCGAGATAACCAAGGAAATTCTGCCCACCCGGGTGACTCTGATAGATAGCATGGGGAATGCCGTCATTCCCAGAAAGGCAGGTTGGGAACATTTCAAAAATGAAGCCCTTAAGACTGAGGTCGCGTAGCCCAGAGGAAACTCAGCTTTTAGGAAGCCACCTTGGCGAATTAGCCCAACAAGGCGATATCTTCCTCCTCATCGGTGAGCTGGGAACTGGCAAGACCTGCCTCGTTCAGGGCATTGGTAAAGGTCTGGGCATCAAGGAATATCCCTTCAGTCCTTCCTTCGTAATAATCAGGGAATATCGAGGCACCCTCTCTCTATACCATATTGACTTCTACCGCCTTACCCACATCGCGGAAATCAACGACCTGGGGCTTGAGGAATATCTCTACGGCCATGGAGTTTGTGTGGTAGAATGGGCAGAGAAAGGAACTTCAGCATTACCTGAGGAAAATTTAGTTATATCGCTAAATTACGTTCCCGATTCCGAGACAGAACGCTCCATTTACCTCGAACCTAAGGGTGAACGATACCTAGAATTGATGGAAAAACTCAAGTCAAGATTGAACCAGGAGAAATCATGGAACTGGCTATAGATACCTCTTCCAATATTGCCAGCACTGCTTTGTCCCATAAAGGAGAACTTCTATCTGAGCTAACCTGGCAATCAACTTATAACCACACGGTAGAATTGATACCCAATCTATCTTATCTGCTCAAACAGGCTAAATTACAACCAAGCTCTATTGAAGCAATTATCGTGGCTAAAGGTCCGGGAAGCTTCAATGGCTTGAGAGTAGGAATAAGCGTTGCAAAAGGAATAGCCCTCTCCTTGAACATTCCTCTGCTTGGCATAAGCACATTAGAGGTCGAAGCTTATCCATTCAGTTACAGTAAACTCCCGATACGCCCTATCCTTAAAGCAAGCCGACAGGAAATTGCCACTGCTCTTTACCAACAAGAAGATAACCATTGGTGTCGGTTGGAAGAAGAACACTTAACCACACTCCGGACTTTATGCGACCAGAGCAACCAAGAAACACTCTTTTGCGGCGAAATCTCCAGTGACATGGCAAACGAAATACACCAAACTCTGGGCGAATTAGCTATAATACCACAAAGCATCGCCAGGTTACCTCGAGCTGGTTACCTTGCTGCTCTGGGTTGGCAAAGGCTCAGTCGGGGAGAACGAGATGACCTTGCAACGCTTCAGCCAATGTATCTTCGCCCTCCCCAGATAACAAAGCCCAAAGAAAGGAGGAAAAATAATGCGAAAACGAAGCCTTAAAGAAGTAGAATACACGGGAGGATTCTGCTTTGCTTGTGGTCAAAATAACCCTATCGGGTTGAAGCTAGAATTTGTTTATGATGGTGAGAAAATCAAAAGCGAATTCACTCCACAGCAGTTTCACGAAGGATGGACGGGCTTTACCCACGGTGGCATTCTTTACACTATTCTCGATGAGGCAAATGTTTACGCTATACTCTGCCATGGGCTTGATTGTGTTACTGGGACGAGCGAGGTGAAATTTAGACATCCTGCACCAGTTGGTGAGCCAATCCAAATCTCTGCTCAAGTTACCCGAAAAACACATAGAGTAGCCAAAGCAAAGGGGATGCTGACTCTTAAAGATGGCACAATCATAGCCGAAAACACCTCCTTGTTTTACATAGTCGGGAAAACAAGAATAACGATTATGTGGGATATGGATGGCGTGCTGGTTGATTCTGCTTCTTTCCATTTCGCTGCCTGGCAAGAAGTCTTTTCCAGAAGGGGAGTAAAGTTCAGCGAGGAGGATTTCATCAGGCTTTTTGGCTCTAGAAACGACTTCATAGTTCGTAGCATTTTAGGGCAGAACATACTTGAGGAGGACATCAAGAGCATAGTGCAGGAAAAAGAGCTGGAATTCCGCGATAAGATAAAAGGAAAGGTCAAGCTATTACCTGGCGCATCCAGACTATTAGACATGCTGAAGGGGAATTTAAAAATGGCTTTGGTTTCCTCAGCACCGAAGGAAAATATCGATTTAATTATCAGTGAACTTAATATAGAGGAATATTTCGATTGTATAGTCTCAGGTCACGAGGTAGCGGAAAGCAAACCTAGCCCTGAGATATATTCCCTGGCTGCCCAAAAGTTGGGAACCAATCCCAGGAATTGCCTCGTAATTGAAGATTCCCCCCTTGGTGTTAAGGGAGCTAAAGCTGCCGGTATGAAATGTCTAGCGGTAAACCATAGCCATCCCCAACAGAGCATGATTGAAGCCAACGTAGTGGTCAATACCCTGGAGGACATGGACTTACTCTCTCTATTAAAAATCGTATGGGAAAGCTGATATAAAGCGATGTTAGAGGTTTTAACTCAAAAGTTAACCAAAATATTTCACGAACTTGGCGGCAAAGGCAAGCTCAGTGAGAAGGATATCGATACTGCTCTGCGAGAAGTGCGATTATCGCTTTTGGAAGCCGACGTGAATTTCAAGGTGGTAAAGGAGTTCCTATCCGTGATAAGAGAGCGCGCTGTCAGCAGAGAAGTGTCGCAAAGTCTAACACCAGCCCAGCAAGTTATCAAAATCGTTTATGAAGAACTAATTGGCATCTTGGGACATGAACCAAGCAAACTCGCCTCAATTGTTCATCCCCCAGCAATTGCTTTGCTTGTTGGATTACAAGGCTCTGGCAAAACCACGACGGCAGCTAAGCTGGCTTTTCACCTTAAGAATTTGGGGCAATATCCGCTACTGGTAGCTGCTGATACCCGCCGACCTGCTGCCATTGAACAACTCAAGCTATTAGGCAAACAGCAAAATATCCCTGTGTATAGCGAAGATGCCAGTGCATCGTCAATAACCATTTGTAGCAACGCCCTAAAACAAGCCAAACAAACAGCTACAAACTGGGTGGTTGTTGATACCCAAGGACGACTCCACATCGATGACGCTATGATGCAAGAATTAGCTGACATTAAATCCAAGCTACAGCCATCAGAAGTATTACTTACTGTAGATGCCATGACCGGGCAGGAGGCTGTAAGAGTGGCTCAAGAATTTCACGGTCGAATCGGACTTACCGGGCTTGTCTTGACAAAGTTGGATGGCGATGCAAGAGGCGGAGCAGCTCTCTCCATCAGGTTTGTCACCGGAGTGCCCATAAAGTTTCTGGGCACTGGGGAGAAAATAACTGCCCTTGAGCCTTTTTATCCTGACCGTTTTGCATCCCGTGTATTGGGTATGGGAGATATGCTCAGCTTCATTGAGCACGCTGAAAGTACCTATAACCAGCAACAAGTCAAGGAACTGGAAAGGAAAATGCGCACCACTAGCTTTGACCTTAACGACCTTCTTGAGCAATTACATCAAATGCGTAAGATGGGACCTTTAACGAGCTTAATTGAGATGTTACCAGGCTTTTCCAAATTCACTTCTTATATCCCCGCCGATGACGGAGAAAAACGCTTAAGAAAAATAGAGGCAATTATCCTCTCCATGACTACTGAAGAACGGCACAATCCACACGTCCTCAATGGTAGTCGAAGGCGTCGAATCGCTCGGGGGAGTGGTACCACACCTCAAGACATTAACCAAATGCTTAATCAATTCTACCAGATGCAGAAACTGACCAAATCGCTAATGCGGGGAAAACCATCCAAGAATATGACCAGTATGTTTGGTATTCCCTTCAAGTAGACTCATTCGAGATAATCCCTAAGCTTTCTACTATGTTGAGGATGGCGCAGCTTGCGCAAAGCTTTAGCTTCGATTTGGCGAATTCTCTCTCGAGTTACACTAAACTCTTTGCCCACCTCCTCAAGTGTTCGAGGATGCCCATCTTTAAGCCCAAACCTGAGTTGTATCACTCTCTTTTCTCGCTCACTGAGTTCATCAAGCACCTTATCCACTTGCTCTTTCAGTAGCTGTTGTGAGGCTACCTCAGTTGGCGCCGGGCTAGCCCGATCTTCAACAAAATCACCAAGTCGACTATCTTCATCTTCGCCTACAGGTGTCTCCAAAGATACAGGCTCATGGTGAAACAAGTCTATAATTTCTTCTACTCTTTCAGGAGTTAAACTTAGAGAATCAGCAATTTCCTTATAGCTTGGTTCATGTCCGTATTCTTGAGTTAGCTGGCGGGTTGTTCGCAACAGTTTATTGATTGTCTCCACCATGTGTACCGGGATACGGATGGTACGCGCTTGATCAGCTATAGCTCTAGTTATTCCTTGCCTGATCCACCAAGTAGCATAAGTGCTAAATTTGTAACCCTTTCTATATTGAAACTTCTCTACAGCCCGCATAAGACCGATGTTTCCTTCCTGAATGAGGTCAAGAAAGGACATGCCGTGTCCAATATACTTCTTGGCAATACTGACCACCAACCTCAAATTAGCTTCGGTAAGGTGCTTTTCCGCCCGTTCAGCTTCTTTCTGCACCTCATCAAAGTGAGCCCTGAACTGACCAGCATGTTGCTTGAGATGGGAGATAAACTCCTCATCAGCCAGCAGACCTTTTATCCTTTTAAAAGTAATCCTCTTCCCAATTACAGACAATGATTGTGGCGGCAAAAGGGAACTGCTTAAGGAAAGTTCCACTATGGCCTCTACTGCTGAAACTCTCTTATCCGTCTCTTGAGCAACTGCCTCGGCTAACTCCGGCTTAATTTCATCATCAATGGCAGCACGGAATTTAGGGTTGTTTATCGTTCCTATCACACCATCTGAATAACCAATGCCCGCATGCCTTCCAACAACCTTGCCAATGGGGTAAGCTCGGGATAACCGAGAAAGCAAGTAAAGTACCGTATCAACTTCTGAGGGGTATCGTCCTTGTTTATCAAAATAATTATCCTCAAATTTAACTAAGTATCTGCCTCGCTCTATCAGCCTTGCTAGGTTTTTTTCCTCAACAGCTTTTAGTAGCTTTACCCTACCGATTTCATGAAGATACGTACGAGTTGAATCATCAATTATTTCATGCTCTTCTAACCCTATCTCCGCCCTAGCCCCTTGGGGGACTACTGCAACAGCTTCCTCTTCAGCTTCCCCCCCAGCACCACGTGACTCTTCTTCCTCCTCTTCGTCCTCATTATTTACATTAGTCACTTCGCTCTTACCAGAATCCATAAATTAACCTCACCTTGTTCCTCCTGCTTTCGACTGCTTGATGAGAATTTCTCTGATTCTTTGACTGGAGGCTATTCCTTGCTCTTCCAATTTGGCAAGCTCTGCATCAATGCCTTGCGTCTCCCTCTCAAGATTAAGTATTGCTTCCTTCTTAGCTTCTAAACTTCTGGAATGCCTCTCTTGCAACCGGAGAACACAATCAACGAGTTCACGCTGTCTATCACCTTTTTGAGCCTCAGGTGGGAAAGTTTTATTCAACAAATAGTTTAAATGTTCTAATAGATTCGTGTCAAGTTTCTCTTTGAGTTCAGAAATGCTTTGAGATTGCTGCCACTTATTAAACAGTTCGCGATTCTCTGTGTATACGAAAAACTCCGGTGTTAATTCCTGCACTACGTCACGATATTCAGGATGCTGAAACAATAATGCTAAACAAATTTCCTCGATCGGACTTGATGCGAGTTGACGGAAAAGACGCGAGTGACTCACTTCAAGCAATTGCTTCCTTTTCGTGACACGCATCTTCTTCAACGCTGCCATCAATGTGGGTCTATCCAATTTCAACAGATGTGCCATCTTCTGCACATATTGAGCTTGCCTTATAGGATCCTTCACTTCATAAAGCAAAGGTAATAACTTCTGTATTGCCAACGATTTGTCTTCAGCTTTGCTGAAATCGACTTTGCTTACCACTGCCTCAAGAGCAAATTCCAATATGGGCAACGCTTGAGTTACCATGCCCTGCCAAAGCTTTGGGGTTTCAATTATTACTTCAGCAGGGTCTTTACCTGAGGGCAAAGGAATAACCTTTATTTCAGCGACAAGCATACTTTCGCATCTAACCAATCCCGACCATAGCGGAACCGGAATCGCTTTTCTATCCAAAGAACGAGCTAGTATCTCCCCACTCCGCAAGGTAGCTTCCTCACCAGCCATGTCCGCATCGAGGGCTAAAGTTATATTCTTG
Source organism: Dehalococcoidia bacterium (assembly GCA_030606385.1). Classification (GTDB taxonomy): domain Bacteria; phylum Chloroflexota; class Dehalococcoidia; order GIF9; family AB-539-J10; genus CG2-30-46-19. The sequence continues at coordinate 352 of JAUWGN010000057.1, read as the reverse complement.
GTTAGCCTTTTAAGGATATTCACTTGCTTCTCGGTTAAAGCAATTCCCATGGAGGCAACCACATTCTGCCAACCATTTTGATGAGCGGCGAGGACATCCATATAACCCTCCACAATTATAGCTAAATCTTCCTTTCTAATAATGTCCTTAGCTTTATCAATTCCATAAAAGTTGCTTCCCTTATCAAAAAGGAGTGTCTGCGGGGAGTTGGTGTACTTAGGTTGAGAGTCATCCAATACTCTGGCACCAAAACCAATAACACGACCCTTAATATCCCATATGGGAAACATCAACCGATTGCGAAACCTATCATAGCTTCCCCCATCTTCTTTCTCTATTATCAAACCGATAT
>JAUWGN010000102.1 GCA_030606385.1 Dehalococcoidia bacterium | reverse complement strand
TTGTTGACGATTTACAGTGAACCGACATCGTTTGTGTTTTCCTCGGATGTCCTGATATTAAGTAATTCGTCATCCTTGAAAACGCTGACTTTGTCAACAGCTAAATTATTTCAGGACATTTTATGCTCCAGAGGTCAGCGTTTTCATGACACCAGAATGTTCGACCGGCGTAAAGACAGGCTTCTCTACCAAATTTTGCATAGGAAGTGTACAATTAGGACTCCGGGCAAAACAGGGATGCTACGCTGGTTCTCAGTGGTCCCTAACTCTTTGATGGCTAGTACTGCGGATAATAGAATGTCACCACATGGGACTGCGTAATTGGGCAGAGATAAGGAAAATGAACGACATGCCTTTGGTAACAATCCCTACCAAGAACATAAATATATATGGACTGTCGAGGAACTCAAAAGCAAAGGTTTCCAGAACATGAATGGAGTAGGCCTGAAGGGGATGTCAGGGAGATTGTGGGGGACACTATTGCGCTCCCCCGTTGGTTGGCTGGTGGGGGTCCTCACCTTGCTCGGAACCATATTCTCTTACCATATCCCCGATATAGCATCCAACGTAGTAGCGTGGAGAGAGATGTTATGACATCATGACCTATGGCGAGATTCTTCGGGACTCAGGCATCACGACAGAACATAGTGCTGATGCTGAATTGTCTTTATCTTATGAACCTCGTTTTTCCTATCCCATTGATATATTTCAGCTATAAGGCTTATCGCGAAGTGGTGTGCGCGATAGAATCCTCGTTCCGACAAGTTACCAGACTCTCCGAAATAGACAAATTTATACACCTTCATTTGAGGATGCGGCTTCATCATGATTGCATAGACAGCGGCACCATGTGGAGGTTCCCAATCCGTTATGGGATAGGGACCCTCAAACTCAACCTCTCCCCATTTTATACTCATTCTGGAAGTAATAGCCGACTCCGGGTTCAGTCACAATGTATCGCGGTTGCGAAGGGTCAGGCTCTATCTTCCGGCGGAGATGCCAGATATAGATGCGTACGAAATCTACGTCGTCAGCATACTCCCAACCCCACACCTCTTCCAGTAACTGTTTGTGGGTAAGGATACGGCCAGCATTCTTCAACAGAAACGCAAGTAACTTAAACTCAAGTGGGGTTAATTTCACCCGCTTCCCGTCAACAAGCACCTTGCGTTCAGCAACATCCACAGTGAGAAAGTTATCACTGTAGCTAATTGTTCTCTCAGTATCCTGCGGGGCAGGCAACTCAGTGCGTCGTAGCATTGCCTGCACTCTAGCTACCAACTCTCTGCTTCCCACAGGCTTAATAAGATAGTCATCAGCTCCGTAGTCAAGCCCACGCACTATGTCCTCCTCGGACTTCTGCTTCCCGGTGAGCATGACGATAGGCACATCAGAAAGCTCCCGTATGCGGCTACACGTCTGCCACCCATCCATCTTAGGCATCTTCACATCCAGAAGAACCAAGTCTGGCTTGTTGGCAAATAAAAGACGCAAAGCCTCCTGTCCGTCGCCTGCCGTGAGTACCTCATACCCTCTGTGGGTAAGAGTCTGGCTAATCAGTTTAACAAAGGTAGGCTCATCGTCGACTACAAGAATCTTTCTTCTCTTTGGTTTGTCCATTGAGACTAGGTGCTATTCTCCTTCCGTTGTAATAGCATTTCTGTAATCAACTTGGGTAACTCACGAGTGTTGATTGGCTTTGCTACATAGGCATCGCAACCAGCACTAATGGCCTTCTCCTTATCTCCCTTCATAGCATATGCAGTAATGGCAATAATGGCAATGTGGCTGAAGTCTGACATTTGCCTAAGTTGCCTCGTTACCTCAAGCCCACTCACTTTGGGCAACCGTAGGTCCATTATGATTAAGTCTGGTTTATCGCTGCGAGCCACTTTGAGAGCCTCTTCCCCATCGGTTGCTTCAAGCAAGGAATAGCCATATGGCCTAAGTAGCATCCGGATCATCTTTAGACTTCGTGGGTCATCCTCCACAATCAGTATCTTCTTAGACATTACCAGTTCTCCTCTCAGGAATAACTGCTCTGCTTATCACCCAGAGATGTCTCCAATGGCTCTCCAGCCAGGGGAATAGTGAAGATGAATGTACTGCCCTTCCCATATTCGCTCTCCATCCATATTCTGCCACCTATAGCCTCCACGAACCGCTTGGTTAGCGTCAGTCCGAGCCCAGTGCCCTCCTTCTTCCTATCGGATAGGGTCTCTCCCTGGACGAATGCTTCGAAGACATGCTCCTGGTCCTCTTTCTTGATACCAATGCCGGTGTCGATCACGGCTACTTGGCAGTAGTCGCCCTTTCGCCCAACGTGAATTCGCACTCTGCCTCCCTGCTCAGTAAACTTACTGGCATTGCTGAGCAGATTCAGCAATATCTGCTCTAGTCTATTTTTGTCACCTCGAACTTTTGGCAGCCCCTGCATTGCGCTGACTTCAATCTCTTGCCCGTTCTTGTCCAGCACAGGTTTTATAATTTGTACTACACCACTGATAATAGCGGCGATATCCAGATTTTGCAGCTTGAGTTCTATCTTTCCCGCCTCTACCTTAGAAAGATCAAGGATATCGTTAATAAGACTTAACAGGCGCCGTCCGCTGTCCAGGATGTCATTAAGGCATCCTCTCTGCTCGTCGTTGATTTCACCGGGGATGCCATCCAGCATCAATTCCGAAAAGCCGATAACGGCGCTCAGCGGCGTCCGTAGCTCGTGAGACATACTAGCTAGAAACTCAGATTTAGCCTGGCTCACCAGTTCCAACTCGGTGGCTTTCCTCACCAGTTCCTCACGCTGTGCTTTCAACTGCTCATTCCTTTCTTGAAGTTCCTGTTCTGCATGCTTGCGCTCGGTGATGTCCCTCACCACATTGATGATTCCCTCTGGGTTCCCGGAGCTGTCATATAGCACAGCAGCACTGGAGTCGGTGTCAATTTCTCTACCATCCGCAGTCAAGATTGTGTACTCCGTTTTCTCTTGGACTAGTCCCTCTTCTAATGTCTTCTTCGCGGCATTCATGGCCAGCGCACGGTATTTGGGCGACACAAATTCAAAGGCGTTTCGCCCAATAAGTTCTTCCTTGTTACTGTATCCAACTAGGTGAGCTGCGCCGTCATTCGCTTCTACAATGGTACCTGTCAAATCGGTGACGATAACTCCATCTGTAATAGATCCAAACATGACACGCAGTTTTCCCTCACTCTCCTGCAGCCTCTCCTTTGCCTTCTTGCGCTCGGTGATGTCTCTGCAAACTACCGTTATCCCTGTTGGTTTTCCTTGCTCATCTGTTAACAAAGTGACTGACATGTGTGTGGGAAAAGGTGTTCCGTCTTTCCTGACATGCTCTAGCTCACCTGTCCATGAACCCTTCGTTTTTATCTGATCGATAGCCTTCTCGAATTCATCCATCTGTTCTTCACTATGTAGGTTCGTATGTCGCATCCCAACCATTTCCGCAGGGGAATAACCGTGCATGCGGGCAAAAGCATCGTTCACATATGTCAGTTTTGGTTCCAGGTTAGTTATGGCTATACCATCAATAGACTGCTCAGCAACAGAACTTAATTTCCTTATTTGCGCCTCTGCCTTCTTCCGCTCGGTGATGTCTTTAAGAATAGTAAAAATGCTTGTTGGTTTGCCTTGTGGATCTTCTATTAAAGTAGCACTGAACAGGATTGGGATTTCTCTTCCGTCTTGAGCTAGTACAGTAATTTCCTTATCCCTTACATAACCCTTTTTGATTATCCCTTCTAATAGTGCATCTATTTCTGGCATATCTTTCTTGCGTATTGCTCGAATAAATCCTGGCCGACCTACTACATCTTCCTTTCTCTTATACCCCAGTAGTTCCAAACAAGCCTTATTTATGTCAACAGTAGTGCCTTCGAGGTCACTAAGCACAACTCCATCAACCATACTCTCAATATAATTTTCCAGTCTCTTCTTCCTGGCTTCTAGCTCTTGTTCAGCCTTCTTGCGCTCGGTGATATCTATGGTAACGCCCACCATTCCAGCTACTTTCCCGTTTTCGCCAAAATAAGGGACTTTTGAGCTAGAAGCCCACCTTGTTTTGCCTTCTGCGTCTGTAAACTGTTTTACAATGTTCATTATCGCTTTTCCTGATTGCATGACCTTTTGGTCATCAATATGAAATTTTTGGGCTTGCTCTTTCGGGAAAAGGTCATAGGCATCTTTACCGGAAAGCTGATCAATAGGAGTATTCACCATTTCTGCAAATGCTTTGTTTGCAGTAATCAACTTTGATTTAGTATCCTTAAGGTAAACAAAAGCAGGTACGGACGATAGGAGACCCTTCTGTTCTTTTGTTCTTAGTTTAAGCAACTCTTCCGCCCGCTCGCGCTCGACTTCTGATGCTTCCAATTCAACAATTCGTTGGCGCACCTCCGCCAACTCACCTATGAGCTGTACTTTGGTCTTCCTCTCATCTTCCGTCTTATGCTTCACCTCTCCGTTTCCTCGATCCATCTTGCTTTGTTTCACACGATAATTCCTATACGATAATCCCTATTATAGCATGTCAAATAACTAGGCAAAAATCCAGATAATTTGGGCAAGACGCAGTCGAGCTCATGAAGATTCGCTGCTCTTTCTTTTTCGCTCCCTTTTCCATCATTTCGT
>JAUWGN010000038.1 GCA_030606385.1 Dehalococcoidia bacterium | reverse complement strand
GTAGAGGAGGCACCGGAAGAAGAAGTAAGGGAGCAGCCACTGGAGGAACAAGCAGGGGAGCAACCAAAGGGGCAAGTAGAGGAGGCACCGGAGGAAGAAGTAAGGGAGCAGCCACTGGAGGAACAAGCAGGGGAGCAGCCAAAGGAGCAAGTAGAGGAGGCACCGGAGGAAGAAGTAAGGGAGCAGCCACTGGAAGAACAAGCAGGGGAGCAGCCAAAAGGGCAAGTAGAGGAGTCACCGGAGGAAGAAGTAAAGGAGCAGGCGGAGGAGCAATCACATGAAAGTCCCGACTGAATCGATAAGCGAATTGAGAAGCAGGACAAGCGCTGGAATGCTAGAATGCAAAAAGGCACTCCTTCAAGCAGGGGGAGATGTAGAAAAGGCGGTCGAGGTTTTACGGCATCGCGGATTATCGGTAGCACAGGGAAAAAAGAAGCGTGTGACTACAGAAGGGATAATTGAAGCTTATATCCACCACACCGGCAAGATAGGAGCACTGGTAGAACTGAACTGTGAATCTGATTTTGTAGCTCGCACCGATGAGTTCAGACAACTCGCTCACGATATAGCCATGCAAATCGCTGCCACCCCTCCTCAATTCATCACCATTGAGGAAATCCCTGAGAAAGAAGAATTTGACCCACAAACAGCTTGCCTGGTTAATCAGCCATTCATTAGAGAACCTACGAGAAGCGTGCAGGAAATTATTAACCAGACCATTGCCAAAGTGGGCGAGAATATAAAGGTATCAAGATTCGCTAGATTCGAGATTGGGCATTACTGATCCTCACAGCAGAGGCAAAAATAATGAGGCAAGTAATCGCTGAATTAACCGCCAAAATGGAAAAGGTTGTGGATGTTTTGGCTCGTGAATTCACCACTATCCGCACCGGTCGAGCCAACCCAGCATTACTGGATAACATTATGGTTGATTACCAAGGTGAAGCTCTTCCCCTAGTCCAACTGGCTAATATAGTTGCCCGTGAAGCCAATCTCATCGTTATTCAACCATGGGAGCGCACCTCGATAAAAGCGATCGAAAGAGCGATACTTAAATCTAATCTAGGTGTCAGCCCTTCAAGCAACGGTAATCTGATTCGCATAGCTGTCCCACCACTGAGCGAGGAACGCCGTGCTGAATTAGCCAAATTGCTGGCAAGAAGGGTAGAGGACCACCGAGTGATGATACGCAATATAAGGCGGGATAGCATCGCAAAACTGAAGAAAATGGAAAAGAATAAGGAAATATCACAGGATGAGCTTAAAAGCGCTACTAAACAAGTGGACCAATTCGCCGAGGCGTTCATAGGCAAAGTAAGCCAGCTGGGCAACGACAAGGAAAAGGAAATAAAGCAAATATAAACAGATAAATAAAGGAGCTTCATCCTTGTCATTACAAGCTGAAAGCGCGGCAATCCCAGCAAAACAAAATTCCAAATACTAAACCCGAAACACTAAACAATGCCGAAAACTCAAAAGTCAAAGAGCAAAGTGTAAAATGACAAAGCAAAGTTTAAAAATGAAGGCCTTTGCTTTTTGAATTGTAGTTTTGGTTTTTTTATCTTTGATTTTTGGATTTGTTTAGAATTTAGTGCTTATGATTTAGGATTTCATCCTGCAGCGCGCCTCGCAATGACAGGGCAGGAGGTCACCTGTCACTGATTAATTATATGAATGGGTACACCCGGCTTTACGCAAGCGTTATCAATGACTTAATATGACAAAAGGCAGGCAAGATATGCTTAAACAAAGGAGTATCACTGCAGCGATACTCTTGCCCATCATCCTCCTCGCCGTCTGGTTTGGCAACCCCTGGTTTGGTGTTTTCATTGCCGCAGTAGCGTTAGTCGCCACTTTGGAGTTCTATGGCATGGTGACCATTTCAGGCAAAGGGCATCCTCTAACCCGCTTTGGCTTATTATGGGCAGTGGCACTCACTTTAAGCCCGCTGAGTCTCCATTACCACCTCTCCATCAACCTGTTACCTATCATTATGTCAGTAGCGGTGGTGATCTCCCTGGTATTGACACTGATTCATTCACAACGAGAAACAGCATTTCAAGATTGGGCATGGACAGTAGCAGGCGTTTTATACGTGGGATGGATGCTAAGCTATTGGCTCAACCTGAATATATTAGATGATGGACGGAATTGGGTTTATCTTGCTTTACTCACCATATTTGCCAATGATACTGGTGCATACTTTATCGGGAGAAAATGGGGCAGGCATAAATTAGCCCCAGCGACAAGCCCGGGCAAGACCTGGGAAGGAGCAATGGGTGGTTTGTTAAGCAGCATCGCTGGTGCTGTGGCTGTGTTCCTGCTCCTCAACTTATTTTGTACTTTTTCTCTGCTCTACTGGCAACTTATTCTTCTCGCCTGCCTCATTAGCTTGTTTGCCCAGCTTGGCGACATAGTGGAATCCCTGCTCAAACGCAATTTAGAGGCAAAGGATGCCGGCAATTTGTTGCCTGGTCACGGCGGCGCTCTCGACCGTCTTGATAGCCTTATCTTCGTTGCCCCAATGGTATATTATTATGTAATATGGGTAGTGGGGTAAAGAGAATTGCCATTTTGGGCTCAACAGGCTCTATAGGACAGCAAGCGTTGGATGTAATCCGCGCCTTTCCCACCAAATTCCAGGTGAGAGGCTTGGCAGCAGGGGAAAATATTAAGCTCCTTGAGCAGCAACTTGAGGAATTTGAACCACAACTGTTTTACTGCTCTGTTGAACCTGATTTCAGTTACCAGGGGAAGTTCATGACCATGGAGGAAATAGCAAGCCACGACGACGTTGACCTTACCGTTATAGCTACATCGGGCAAGGCCGGATTATTCCCCACCATAGCTGCTTTGCAAGCAGGCAAGACAGTTGCCTTGGCAAACAAGGAAGTGTTAGTGATGGCAGGCAATATCGTTACCACAGAAGCCACCCAGCACGATGTCCAAATCTTGCCCGTTGATAGCGAGCATAGCGCCATCTGGCAATGTTTGCTGGGCGAAGAAAGTGAACCTCACCGCCTTTTCTTGACCGCCTCAGGAGGACCATTTTATCACCACTCACAGTCACAACTAGACCGAGTAACTGTGGAGCAAGCCCTCCGTCACCCCACCTGGAAAATGGGCAAGAAAGTGACCATCGATTCAGCAACGCTGATGAATAAAGGGCTTGAGGTCATTGAAGCACACCATCTTTTCGCCATTCCAGTGGATAGGATTGAGATATTAGTGCATCCACAAAGCCTCGTTCATTCCATTATTGAGTTTGCCGATGGCTCGATGAAAGCACAGCTTAGTTTTCCCGATATGCATTTGCCAATACAGTATGCACTTTGTTATCCTGAGCGATTGCCTAATCCTGAACTGCCACGCCTCGATTTAAGCAGAAAGGAAATTTTGAGCTTCGAACCTGTAGATTATGCTCAATTTCCCTGCCTTAAACTGGCGTTGGATGCTGCCAGGTTAGGAGGAACATACCCTGCAGCACTCTGTGCCGCAGATGAAGTAGCAGTGGAGTTTTTCCTCCAGGGGAAAATCAGGTTCACCGATATTGCTACAATAGTAAGCAACGCATTGGAGCAACATCAGAGTATTGCTCAACCGTCAATAGAGGAAATCTTTGCTGCTGATGAGAAGACCAGAGAAATGACATTACAAATAGTCCATGATATAAGCCTATGTTAACCACAGTAATAATGATACTCATCTTCTTCGCCATGCTGTCGGTGCTTATATTGGTTCACGAGTTCGGGCATCTTATTGCTGCCAAGCGTAGCGATGTAAAAGTGGAGGAGTTTGGCATAGGCTTCCCCCCAAAGCTGGCAAGCATCAAAAGAGGGGGAACAGTATATTCATTGAATCTTATCCCCTTGGGGGGATTTGTCAAGCTACTTGGGGAGGAAGACCCCACAGAGCCCCGCAGCTTCGCCAGCAAAAGCATTGGCACTAGAGCGCTCATCCTCGCCGCCGGATCTTCGATGAACTTGCTATTGCCAATAATTTTGTTCTCCCTTGTTTTTATGATCCCCCATAACGTTCCGATAGAGCAAATTCAGGTGCAACAGGTAGCCCCGAGTTCACCAGCGGCAGAGGCAGGGATAGAACAGGGAGACATTATCCTGGCAATAAATGGGCATAAAATTAACAACTATGGGGATCTAGCCTATCATGTTCAACTCTCCCTCGGTTCGGAAACGACTCTACTACTAAACAAGGCTGCCAATGGGGAGCAGGAAGTCACCCTGGTGCCGAGATGGATACCGCCCGAAGACGAAGGAGCTTTGGGAATTAATGTCACCGGCGTCGAAGGGAGTCAGCAAATAATTCGCCAATCCTATTCCCCCTGGACGGCAACCATGCTGGGAACACAACGCTACGTTGAGACCTTTATCTTATTCAGAAATACAATACGGAGCTCGATTATCGCTGCTAGAATTCCGCAAGTCGTTGGACCAGTAGGTATTTACCAGATGACCGCGGAGGTAGCTAGAGCAGGTCTCCTCCCACTAATTATGTTCACCGCTTTTATCAGCCTCATGTTAGGGATAATTAACCTGCTTCCATTACCCGCCCTGGATGGCGGCAGAATTGTGTTCCTCCTCATAGAATTGGCTCGACGAGGTAAACGAGTATCACCCAAGGTGGAACATCTGGTTAACGCCGTCGGTTTTGCCCTGCTTATTCTGTTAATGTGTATAATTACCTACTTTGATATTACCCGCATTATTGGGGGAGGAAGCTTATTTGAATGACAGCACGGAGGAGCTCCAGGGAATTAAAAATTGGCAATGTGACTGTAGGCGGCAATGCACCCATCGCTGTTCAGTCGATGACCAAAACTGACACCAGAGATGTTACCGCCACCGTAAACCAGGTTAAAGAGCTACAGGAATGCGGCTGCGAAATAGTGCGCATAGCAGTTCCTGACAGGCAAGCAGTTGACAGACTCCCGGCAATTAAAAAGAATACATCGCTGCCAATCATCGCCGATATCCACTTTGATTATCGTCTCGCCCTAGCTTCCTTACACGCTGGCATTGACGGGCTTCGCCTTAATCCCGGCAATATTCGTGATAGGGAGCAAATCGCCAGGGTGGTATCCGCTGCTAAAGAAAGAGAAATTCCCATCCGCATCGGCGTGAACGCTGGCAGCTTGCCTACAGATTTTGAACCTAACCTCCCTTTAGCTCAGCGAATGGTCGATATCGCTCTGGAGCAGATAAGGCTTATGGAAGATATCGACTTCAACTTAATCAAGGTTTCCCTTAAAGCCTTTGATGTGCCCACTACAGTTCAGGCATATCAGATGCTCGCCGATAAAATCCCTTATCCCTTACATTTAGGCATCACTGAAGCAGGACTCCCCCGGGCGGGGGCAATACGCAGCGCTATAGGCATTGCCATACTCCTTTATCAAGGCATTGGCGATACTATTCGCGTTTCGCTGACTAGCCATCCCTGTGAAGAGGTGCGCGCTGCCTATGAAATTCTGAAAAGCCTCGGGCTTCGCCAGCACGGGCCAACCTTGGTAAGCTGCCCTTCCTGTGGGCGCGCTGAAATTGATATCATAAAGTTAACTGAGGCAGTGGATAAACACCTTGAAAAGATAACCGAGCCCATCAAGGTGGCTGTTATGGGATGTGTGGTCAACGGACCTGGAGAAGCTAAAGACGCCGATATCGGCATTGCCTGCGGCAAAGACAAGGGTGCTATATTCAGAAAAGGCAAAGTAGTAAGGACAGTTCCCGAAGAAAGCTTCCTTCAAGCTTTGACGGAGGAAATAAGGCAAATAATATAGAGGAGGAAAAATGTTTTGCAGAAATTGTGACAAGGAACTGATAGGAACACCGGAAATCTGCCCCAATTGTGGAGCTAGACCATTAACGGGAACCAGTTTTTGCCCCAGCTGTGGCTCCTCAACAACTCCAATGAGTGAAATGTGCGTTAAATGCGGTACAAGATTGATATGGAGATATCCTATAACCATCGACGTAAGGTACTCAGAAAGACTGTCGCGGTTGACCACCTTTTTCAGAATATTCATGGTTATCCCCCAATGGATAGTGTTATATTTTCTTAACATAGCCGCTCAGGTTGTCCTTTTCATTTCCTGGTGGGCAATTTTGATCCTTGGTAGATATCCCCGTTGGGCCTTTGATTTTGTCAGCGGCTATTTCCGCTGGTATTCCAGAGTACTAGGTTACTCCATGTTGTTAACGGATAAATATCCTCCCTTTAGTTTCAAGTAGATAAATGCGGTTTTCTAAACTCTTTGGCAAAACTTTACGGGAAGCGCCGGCAGAGGCAGAAAGCGCGAGCCATCAGTTATTGCTCCGGGCAGGCATGATTGCCCAGGTAGCTGCTGGAATTTATTCCTACTTGCCTTCAGGCTGGCGAGTGCTCAGGAAAATAGAGAACATAATCAGGGAGGAGATGGATAAAGCTGGGGGGCAGGAACTGATGCTTCCCGTACTGCAGCCGTTCGAGCTGTGGCAGCAATCAGGGCGACATACTTCCTTCGGACAAACTATGTTTACCCTGACCGACCGCAAGGAACACAAGCTGGCTTTAGGCCCCACCCATGAGGAAGTTATCGCTGACCTCGTCCACCGCTATGTACAAAGCTACCGTGACCTCCCCCTCCTCGTTTATCAAATACAAGCCAAGTTTCGTGATGAACCCCGCCCACGTGGGGGATTGCTGCGAGTGCGTGAATTTATCATGAAAGACCTTTACAGCTTCGATGTTGATGAAGCTGCGCTTGATGAAAGCTATCGCAAAATGAGCCAGGCTTATCAAAATATCTATGCTCGCTGTGGCCTTCCAACTTCAATAGTGGAAGCCGATAGCGGTGCCATAGGCGGCAAGGAATCCCATGAATTTATGGTTATCGCTGAAACGGGCGAAGATGAAATGGTTTTCTGCCCCCACTGTGGCTACTCCGCTAATGTGGAAAAGGCTCAAATCGCTAAAGCAATAATGAAAGATGTCATTGCGGGCGAAGCGAAGCAACCTCGTAGCGAAGGGGCGGCGAAACAATCTCTTCCCCTGGAGGAAATCGCCACACCGGAGCAAAAAACAATCGAAGAGGTAGCTGACTTCCTTGGAGTCCCGCAAGAGCAGACGCTTAAGGCAGTGTTTTATATCGCTGATGGGAAACTTATCTTCGTGGTTATTCGAGGTGACCTCGAGGTAAACGAAACAAAGCTGAGAAATACACTGAAGTGCACTGAGCTTCGCCTTGCTACCGAAGATGAAGTGCAACAAACTGGCATAGTCGTTGGCTTCGCTTCACCCATAGGTATAAAGGGAACTAAAGTCATTGCCGACGATTCCATAACCATGGGCTCTAATTTCATCACCGGTGCTAACAGGCAAGGATATCATTTCAAAAACGCTAACTATCCCAGAGACTTCGAGGTTGACATCACTGCGGACATCGCCTTAGCCCACCATGGTGATAGCTGCCCTGAATGTGGCAGTAACCTATCCTCAACACGAGGCATTGAAGTAGGACATATATTCAAATTAGGCACCTTCATCAGTGAGAAACTAGGAGCTTCTTTCCTTGACCAAGATGGTGTGTCTCGACCTGCCGTAATGGGATGCTATGGCATCGGTCTGGGAAGGTTGCTTGCAGCGATAGTGGAACAAAATCACGATGACAAAGGAATTATCTGGCCGCTCTCGGTAGCCCCTTACCAAATTTACCTCTTCCTACTCCACCTGGACAGTCCTGAGG
>JAUWGN010000133.1 GCA_030606385.1 Dehalococcoidia bacterium | reverse complement strand
ATCCAATCTTACACCCTGCAGCCTTCCCTGCATTGCTTTGGCCACGGTAACGCTTTCCCTGACTTCATCTTCAAAAGTGTCCACCAGGGCAATCCGCGGCACTTCGGGAGGAATATGCTTGTCAAAGGCAAGTGTAGCCTGAGCGGTGCTGTCCAGAATAATAATAAGAGCATGAGGTATAGTTCCTGTAGGTTGGATACCGGCAAGTTTTGCCCCACTTGTGCTGGCACAACCAGTGCAACCACCCACAATAGCGGAGTACTCCATAACGCCGACTACTGAAGGATGAACATGGCGAGCACCAAAACTAATCACCGGGATACCCTGAGCAGCATTAACGCATTCCCGAGCAGCAGTTGCCCAGCCACTGCAATGGGCAAGAATCCCCAGATAGACAGTTTCATAAGTCCCGTAACTCTGGTAAGGAGCTTTTATCCGTAGCACTACCTCCTTTTCCTCAAAGGGCTCGCCCTCAGATAGTGCCCAGACTTCACGATTACCCTCAGGAAGCACCTTCTCCAGCAAGGCTTTAACCTCCTCTATACCGCAAACAATACCTCCCCCTTTGGGGAACACCTCCATAGTGGCTACGGGGTTTGTTTTCTCCTTCTTGAGTATTTCCACAGTGCGAGGAAAATAAATATCGGCGGTTTCACCACTCAACCAGGAATCAGGAATTTCGAAATGAGGCTGAGGCACCTTGACTGTCAGTCTGAGTAGTTTAGCTCCAAGCACCTTCTCCATATAATCCAGAGTAAAGAAGTGTGCCTTCTTGTCGAATGAAGCAACGCAATCGACCGGGATTTCAACTTCGTAACCCCTGTTTCTGGCATCAATTACTGCCTGCAAAACACAAATATGGGTGCATACACCGCAGATGACTATGGTCTCGGGCTTGAGTGCCTCCAGCTTCTCGTCTAGAGGAGTATTATAGAAAGAGCTAAAAGTCCTTTTTGGTATTACTTCACCTGGATATGGGGAAAGTTCGGGTATGATTTCAGCTTCAGCGGTGCCTTCAATGCAATGAGGCGGAAACATTGTGAATTCTGGGTCATCGGGCATATGGTGGTCACACACATAGAAGATTTTTGAGTTCCGCTCTAACTCTCGCTCCAATAGTCTCTTGACATTGGGTATGATATTTCGAGCTTCGGTGCCACAGTAAAGTGGATGCCCTTCTTCCAAAAAGCCACACAGCATGTCTGATACTAATACCGCTCTAGCCATAGTTATTTACCTAGCTTAGCAGCTTTCCGGCATCAGGCCCGGGAGTGATTGAATAGATCGATTTCACTGTTACAATAACTGCAGCTTTAGGGCTGAGTTTAGGTTCTTTGGCCTTTACCATTTTAACCCCGTCCTCAAAATTACGCCCCGAGGTTTCAATCCTGACATCGCCCTTAAATTGATATCCTTTTGAATCTCCTGCCTTCCAAACTGAAACTGCTATCCTGGGGTTTGTCTTTAAATTTTCCATAGTTTTCTTCATAAAGTTATCTACCAGCAAAATCTCCTCTTCACCAAGCACTTTGCCAAAGGCAATAGGAACTACATTAAGCTCGCCATCCTTACTAGCTGTAGCCACGGCAAACACCTTCGCCTCCCCAATAACCCACTTCATTTCCCCAGTGATCCTGGCCATCTTTACCTTCCCCCAAAATACTTATTACACCTTAAGCTCATCAATAGCCTGGGCGCTCAGGTTCATAATGTTCCTTTAGAAAAGCAATGTAATCCTCGATCAAAGAAGCAGCTTTGCCATCATCGCCACTTTTCAGGGCCTCCACGGCATCTTGCAAAATGCCGCTTTCTATTTCTATCTGCCCTGTTATACAACAAAGTCCTCCAGCACAGGAACCAACGTCAGCTCGCCACAAATGAGATTGCTTCACCTCTATCATGTGTTCTATGTCACCAAGGGACTCCTCCCTTTTCTCAGGGTCAGCCAATTTCCGCTCGACCCTCATTGCTTCTTCCATCGCCTCCTTGCTTACCATCCACATCTTTGAACCTCCACAAAACTCAATGTCTGAAATGGCGAACGCCAGTAAACACCATAGCAATATTATACCTGTTAGCCAATTCGATTACTTCTTTATCTTTTACTGAGCCACCAGGCTGGATAATAGCGGTAACTCCCCCCTGAATTGCCAATTCAGGACCATCAGCGAACGGGAAGAGGGCATCAGAAGCAAGGACGCTCTCCTTGGCTCTATCACCAGCTCTTTTCATAGCCAGCTCAACGCTCACTACACGACTTGGTTGTCCTGTTCCCATTCCCAATAATGTTTTATCTTTAGCAATAACTATAGCATTGGATTTTATCCCCTTTACCGCCTTCCAAGCAAAGAACAAATCGGCTAACTCCTTTTCCGTTGGTTGACGAGTGGTAACTGTGCGAGGCTGAAATTCTTCCTCGGCCAGTAAATCCATCGTTTGCACCAGGAAACCACCTCGGACATAGCGGAAATTTAGCTGCCTCTGGCTTGTTTCCGATACAGGCACCTTAACCAGTCGTAAGCTCTTTTTCCGCCCCAATAGCTCCAGCGCTTCTGCACCGTAATCCGGAGCCAGTATGGCATCATAATGAGTTTTGTCTATCTCCTCGGCAGTGGCTAAATCTATAGCTCGATTCGTGGCGACCACACCACCAAAGGCAGCTAGAGTGTCTCCAGAAAGAGCCCTTCGGTAGGCTTCGGCTAAGTCGTCATGGCTGGCGAGCCCGCAGGAGTTGGTATGCTTCATCACGGCTACGGTAGGGTCAGAGAAGTCCCCAAGTATGCTCAAGGCAGCATCGAAATCGAGTAAATTGTTGAACGAGATTTCAGGACCGTTGAGATGCTCCACAAGGACTAAACCACTCCGTCCATGCTTCACATCCTGCTCGGTATAGAAAGCAGCCTTTTGATGCGGGTTTTCGCCATAACGAAGGGGATAACCTTTCTTTAAAGCGATAGTCATCTCTTCAGGAAGAGTCTCTTCGCTAAGGTATTGTGCTATGGCGGTATCATAGATAGCCACATGCTGGAAGGCTTTCTGTGCCAGCCGTTTCCGTTCCCCCAAATCCACATTGCCCTGCCGTAGCTGGGATAAAATAGGTTCGTAATCCCTGGGGTCAACTACTACCAGGACAGAGGGGAAATTTTTGGCTGCTGCCCGAATCATAGTTGGACCTCCAATATCAATATTCTCCAGCGCCTTATCCAAAGAAACATCGTCTCGGCTTACCGTCTCAACGAAGGGATATAAGTTTACCGCCACAATATCAATAGCCTCGATTTGATTTTGGGCTAATTCATCCATATGCTGAGGCAAGTCACGCCTCGCCAAAATTCCGCCGTGAACCGCAGGATGCAAGGTCTTCACCCTGCCACCGAGAATCTCAGGGAAACCAGTAAGTTCGGAAACACCATGAACTTTTATTCCCGCCTCCTCGAGTGACTTCTTTGTCCCCCCGGTGCTGAATATCTCAAT
>JAUWGN010000098.1 GCA_030606385.1 Dehalococcoidia bacterium | reverse complement strand
TTGAACGTTTTTCATTTGCCTGCGACCTTCATGCCGACGCCTATCCCGAGCGGTAGAGCAACCTCGGTGAGCACCTTGGCAATGGCTTCCTTAAGCGAGTTTTTTTGCTCCTTGCTGATTTGGTATCTGATCTTGACCAATCTGGCAATGGTATTGGCTGCCTTGAGATGGAGGTCGATTCTCTGTGGCTGATCCTTCGCTAATTCCTTGAGTTTAAGCCTGAGTAAAGCGATTTCATCGTCAACGCCTTGTATCTGGTAGGCTTCGTCTAGCTCTAGCTTCTCTGCTTCCTGTAATGCTTTGGAGTAAAACTCACGGTGGTCACCCTTACAGGCATCTTTTCCTGTTCCTTCTCGCATGACAGTTTCGTAATTCTCTGGAGTTTACTGAGTACTTAGTTTTCTCCTGTGTCGCCTTTATCAAGCCATAGACAAGGACGTGAGCAGCCAGATTGTAATCTTGTTTGTCTAACGCTGTTTTTAGTAGCTTCACTGGCGGCTATTTTAGCACTTGCGTTCTAGAAAAGCAACAGGGTTTTGGCACCTTTTACGACACTACCCTGTCCTGCCAAATTCCCTCTCCAATTGATGTGAGGTCAGCTGAATCATGGTTGGTCTGCCATGAGGGCAGGTGCGTGGTTGATTTGCTTGCTCCAGCTGTCTTATTAATTCCCGCATTTCATCATTGCTTAGCTGCTGTCCTGCTCTGATAGCGCTATGACAAGCGAGTGATTGAGCTATTTTCTCCTCCCATGAAGCCACATCTTCTTTGCTATCAAGATTGCTGAATAGTGTGCTCATTACCTCGTCGAGGTTTGCGCTGGTGGCTAATGCCGGTATGGTTCGTATCAAATAGCTCCTGTCACCGAATGGCTCGATGTCAAAGCCAAATTGAGCCAGCATATCTTTATTGGTTTTCAGGATTTCTTCCTCTCTGGGATTAACGTCCATGGTTATTGGTTCAAGCAAACCTTGAACCTCGACTTCCTGTGTCGACCATTGGGCCAATATTCTCTCATAGAGTATCCGCTCATGTGCTGCATGTTGGTCAATAAGGTAAAGCCCTTCAGGACCTTCGGCAACGATGTATGTGTTGAGTAGTTGTCCAATGACGTGCAAAATAGGCAGGATGAGAGTGGGTAACGGGGTAACGAAGGTCGGCTCTTTATCGCTCACCATTGACAAGCTTCGTTGCTGATAGTGACCGATCATCGCAGGCATGGCTATCGGTTTTGCCATGGATGCTTTGCCCAGCGCTCCCCCTACTGCCTTTTCCACGGTAGCGAAGACAACTTGTTCATGGTGGAACTTCACCTGGGCTTTGGTAGGATGAACGTTGATGTCGATCTCCCTTCCTGGCAATGATAGATTGAGTATTACTAAGGGATGTCTGCCTTCCATCAGTAAGCCGTGGTAGGCTTGCTCGGCTGCCTTGGTTAATAATGGACTGCGTATCCAGCGACGGTTTACGAAGAAGCTGATATAGCTACGATTGGTTCGATTTATTGATGGCGGACTAACCAGTCCGTTAACTCTGGCAAAAGCGTTCTCTTCCTCCACCTCTAACATCCTCTGAGCTACCTCTAACCCATATATTTGGCTGACCACGTTCCGTAAATTTCCATCGCCCCTGGTGAATAAGTTATTTCGTTTATCGGTAGCCAGGCTGAACCTGACTTCAGGGAAGGCAAGAGCATATTCATTCAGTAAATAGGAAATGTGGCTATTTTCCGTAGCTGCTGATTTGAGGAACTTGAGGCGTGCTGGGAGATAACGAAACAGTCGGCGTATCACCACAGTTGTTCCTTGCTGTCTGGCGCGACTTTCCCTGGCAACTATGTCTCCCTTTCTCAAACATATGTAGCTACCGATTGGCTGTGAAGGTGCTCTGGTGAGGATTTCCACTTCAGCTACAGCAGCTATGCTGGGTAACGCTTCACCACGAAAGCCGAGGCTGGAGATATCTTCCAGGTCAACTAGATCAGCGATCTTGCTGGTAGCGTATCTATGAAAGGCGAGCTCTACCTCCGAGGCGGGAATGCCAGTTCCGTTATCGGTTACCTTGATTAACTCTATTCCACCGCCATGCGCTTCAACATTAATCTCAGTGGCTCGAGCATCAAGCGAGTTCTCCACCAGTTCCTTGACTACTGAAACCGGTCTCTCAATTACTTCACCAGCAGCTATCTTCGAGACGACCTGTGGAGTCAGAACTTTGATCGGCATTATCTAAATCTTACACGGTTTCGTGTATTCTGTCAAGAGTCTGGCTCGATTTTTCTTAATGGAGCGAGGCTGAACAAAAGCTTCTTGACTCCCACTCGTTCAAAGGATACGGTTATTTCCTGGTCGCCTCTAATCGGGAAGCAATCTACCACGATTCCACTGCCAAACTTATTGTGATAAACTTGGTCACCGACGATTAACTCCGTTGGTTTTTCTCGGCTAACCAGCGGTGGGGTGGTTTCCCTCTCCCACAATCCTTTGGTGGTCATCAGTTGCGGTGGGATGTCCTCCAGGAACCGTGAAGGCGGGTTTACCAGACCACTGCCAAACAGGCTGCGACGATAGCTGCGAAGAAGATAGACATGCTTCTTAGCTCTGGTTATCCCAACATAACATAGACGACGCTCCTCCTCCATCTCGTCAGGGTCATCAAAGGATTTTCGGTGCGGTAAGACGCCTTCCTCCATTCCGGCGATGAAGACCACTGGAAATTCCAGCCCCTTGGCCTGGTGCAGTGTGATCAATGTCACCGCATCAACACTTCCATCCAGTTCATCTGTATCTGACACCAGGCTCACTTTCTCCAGGAAGGCATCCAGAGCCTGCTCAGGGGAGGGTCCATCATAGTCTGAGGCAACGTTCCTCAACTCCATGATATTCTCCCACCTTTCCTCGCCATGTTCCTTATTCAGGATGTGTTCCCGGTATTCGGTGCTCTCCAATATCTCATCCAATAGTTCAGCGGGATTTAGTTCGCGACTTTTGGTGATAAGCTCATCAATAACAGTGGAGAATCTGGTAACTGTGGGAAGGATACGTGCTGGAAAAGCTTTCTCGCTTACCATGTGTTTTAAGGCATGGTACAGGGAGGTGTCATCACTTCTTGCCTTGGCCTGGAGGTGAGCGACCGTGACTTGCCCGATGCCTCGCCCGGGAACATTTATGATACGCATCAGGCTTAAATTGTCATTGGGATTGCGGATAACCCTGAGGTAAGCTAAGGCATCCCTGATTTCCTGCCGTTGATAAAAGCGTGTGCCACCGATGAGTCTATAGGGTACCCCGTAGCGAATGAAACTTTCCTCCAGCGCTCTTGACTGGGCGTTAACTCGATACATCGCGGCAAAGTCCTTGAGCGATAGCTTTTCCTGAGTAACCAGTCTTTCTACCTCACTGACCACAAATTGGGATTCCTCGTCCTCGGTATAGCTTTCCACGATGTTCACCAGGCTGCCCGCTTCATTTTCCGTCCATAGTTCTTTGGCTTTTCGGTTTACATTTTGCGAGATGATGTCTGAAGCCACCTGGAGAATATTCTTGGTGGAGCGGTAGTTTTGCTCCAGAATCACCACTTTGGCGTTGGGGTAATCTTTTTCAAAAGTCAAAATATTGCGCAGGTCAGCAAATCTCCAGGAGTAGATGGATTGATCCGGGTCACCAACCACGCAGATGTTTTCATATTTCCCTGCCAGCTGTCTTATCAGGGCGTACTGTGCTAGGTTGGTATCCTGGAATTCATCCACCAGAATGTGAACATAGCGGGATTGGTATCTGCTCAAGATATCGGGATGGTTTTCAAATAGGTGTGCTGTCCTCATCAGCAGGTCATCAAAATCCAGTGCCT
This sequence comes from Dehalococcoidia bacterium, assembly GCA_030606385.1. GTDB lineage: Bacteria > Chloroflexota > Dehalococcoidia > GIF9 > AB-539-J10 > CG2-30-46-19. Next base: position 926 of record JAUWGN010000098.1, on the reverse strand, counting down.
CGCTTTTGCTCAATAAGCCTTGATAGTGCTCATAAACTCTTTGAACTATTTCTTCAAAGTAGCTCTGCACTCGCTCCGAGTATTGTTGCGGGTTGAGAAGCCGGCTCTTGGCGGAGCTAATCACCGATTGTATCGCATGGGGGGAATATTGCTTGGGGTCGAGATCTATGTCCTGAAGGCTCTGCTTTATGGCATTCAATTGATCCTCGGCATCGTAGATGACGAATCTCGGATTAAGCCCGATAACCCCAGCTTCTCGGCGCAAAATTCGAGCACAGATAGCGTGAAAGGTTCCCAGTGTCAATGCCTCGCTTGTCTGCCCTAATAGTTGCTCCAATCTCTTTTCCATTTCACGAGCGGCTTTATTGGTGAATGTGACCGCCATGATGTTATGAGGTTTCACCCCACAAACTTTGATCAGGTAAGCCACTCTATGTGTAATTACCCTGGTCTTGCCACTGCCTGGACCGGCTAAAATGAGTATCGGCCCTTCAACAGTTTCCGCGGCCTCTCTTTGGGCGGGATTGAGCGTAGCTAGAATATCCATGTGGGTGGATAAACATTATACCTCAGTAGGGTCAGGTTTCCAAAGAAAACTGAATTAAGCAGCCCAATCCATTTTCATCAGTTTCCGCCATTCATGATTACAGCCACTTAAGCTAAGTCCCCACACTGCCCAAAGTTGCCTGCCAGCGCAGAGACATCAAGAATGTTTACTTTTCCATCGCGATTCAAGTCAGCCACCCAATTCCAGCCTGCACCTCCTTCGCCTGTCCCGAAAGCACCACCAAGGGCAGCAAGGTCAAGAATATCCTGATGAACTTTCCTTTCATCATATTTGTTTCCTCGTTGTTCCCGTAATCACCTCCTCACCCTCAATGCGTATAATAGAATATATCTCCTCTCTCTCCATAGTTATTCAACAC
>JAUWGN010000124.1 GCA_030606385.1 Dehalococcoidia bacterium | reverse complement strand
GCCATAAATCAGTATCAGCAACATATAGAGAGCCTGGAAAATGAGGAAGTCGTGACCATACTGGAACATATCATCGAAGAGGAAAAGGAGCATGTTGCTGAATTACTCAAGGTACTCAGTGTCCTTGATCCTATTCAGGCTGAGAAATTAAGTAGACAGGTTTGGTTTTAGACAATGGCACATAAACCTAAACTAAAGGGTGTAAAAAGGACCAGAGGGAAGCAGAAACATAAGAAAAGGAAGTAACTGCTATTGAAAGTAATGGTTGTCGGCGGCGGAGCCAGAGAACACACCCTGGTGTGGAAGCTGGCTCAAAGCCCAAGGGTGGATAAGGTTTTTGCCGCCCCAGGCAATGCTGGCACAGCATCCATAGGGCAAAACTTAAATATTGCCCCTACCGATATAGAAGAGCTGGGCAAAGCGGCTAAACAGCAAGACATTGATTTGGTCGTCGTCGGTCCTGAAGCACCGCTGGCTTCAGGCATAGTAGATTATCTTGATAGCCTGAATATCCCTGCTTTCGGCCCCACAAAAGCAGCCACTCAAATAGAGTCAAGCAAAGTCTTCGCCCGAAATCTAATGGAAAAACATGGCATCCCCTGCCCAAAAGGGGCTATTTTCTCTTCTCATCATGAAGCTCATGAATATATTAAACAGCAAAAGCCACCCATCGTTATCAAGGCAGATGGACTAGCCGCTGGCAAGGGTGCAATTATAGCTGAGTCTCAGGAAGAGGCACAAAAAAAGCTCAGCGATATCATGGAGGCGAAAATATTTGGCTCTGCAGGTGATAAGGTGCTAATTGACGAATATGTCATCGGAAAAGAGGTAAGCTTATTGGCTTTTACCGACGGCAAAACAGTCGTTCCCATGGTTCCTGCCTGTGACTACAAGAGAATCGGAGATAATGACCAGGGACCTAACACCGGGGGTATAGGTGGCTATGGTCCACCGGGATTTTTCTCCGCCGAGCTTGCCGACAGAGCTACCAATGCTATATTGTTACCGGCGGTAAAGGCAATGGCTGAAGAAGGCATACCCTACAAAGGTGTTCTTTACGCCGGGTTAATGCTCACTGATAGAGAAATACTGACCCTGGAATTCAATGCTCGCTTCGGCGACCCGGAAAGTCAGGTCACCCTACCGCTCCTGAAAACTGACCTGGTAGATATATTGATGGCAGTAGCCGAAGGCAATCTTGACCAGCTAAAAATACAATGGAGCGACGATGCTTGTGTAGGTGTGGTTATGGCTTCGGGAGGCTATCCTGGAAGCTATAAAACAGGCTTTCCCATAGAAGGCCTGGACAAGGCAGAAAAAGATGTGCTTATCTTCCACGCTGGAACCAGGCTGGGTAATGACGGGACAATTTATACCAGCGGCGGGCGAGTACTCACCATGGTAGGAGTGGGCAAGAATATCGCCGAAGCTCGAGAAAAGGTTTATGCTAACCTGCCTGATATTTATTTTGAGGGTTGTTATTATCGCAAAGATATTGCCCTCAGGGAGATAGCATAAATGCCATTAGTGGGAGTAGTGCTTGGTAGTAAAACAGACGCTGATATGATACAGCCTGCCATAGACATACTGGAAGAATTAGGAATTGATTATCAACTCTCTGTTATTTCAGCTCATAGAAACCCGGAGAAGGTGAGGGAATATGGATTGGAGGCAGAAAAAAGAGGAACCGAGGTCATCATTGCCGCCGCTGGCTATGCTGCACATCTTCCCGGAGTATTAGCTAGTTGGACACCAATTCCCGTGATCGGTGTTCCTCTGCCCACCAGCAAGTTAAAAGGCATAGATGCTTTGCTTTCCGTAATTCAGATGCCCGCTGGCGTTCCTGTGGCTTGTGTGGGCATAAATGCTGCCAAGAACGCCGCCTTGCTCGCTGCACAGATTCTGGGAATTAAATATGACAAGATCAAACAAGCCTATGCTAAGTATAAACAGAGGTTAGCTGGAGAATAATATGATTGAGCGCTACTCAAGACCCCAGATGAAAAAAATATGGTCTGATAAGAGCAAGTTCGACAAGTGGCTTGAGGTAGAAATAGCTGTCTGCGAAGCCTGGACAGAGCTGGGCGAAATTCCCAGAGAAGCAATGACCAAAATAAGGAAAGTTAACTACAACCTGGACCGCATCGCTGAATTTCTCAGGGTGACTCACCACGACGTGACTGCCTTCCTTAAATCAGTGGCGGAAAGCCTCGGCGAGGAATCGCGTTTCATCCATCTTGGGCTTACCTCCTCAGACGTTATGGATACCGCTCTAAGCCTCCAACTAAGAGATGCAGCTAATATCCTGTCACAGGATATTAGCGAACTTATCGCTGTTTTACAAAACAAAGCCTTAGAACACAAATATACCATGCTGATGGGGCGAACCCATGGTGTTCATGCTGAGCCAACCACCTTCGGCTTGAAATTGGCGTTATGGGTTGAGGAGATGAAACGCAATGCTCAAAGATTAGAGGATGCTAAGCGAATCATCTCCGTGGGTAAGATTTCGGGAGCAGTGGGCACATACGCTACCGTATCTCCGGAAGTGGAAGATTTGGCTTGTCACAGATTAGGGCTCACCCCTGCTCCAATCTCAAGCCAGATAATCCAGCGTGACCGCCATGCTCAATTTATCGCTACCTTAGCTATAACCGCCAGTTCATTGGAGAAATTCGCCACCGAAATCAGAAGCCTTCAAAGGACCGAAATCCTCGAAGTTGAGGAACCATTTGAAGTGGGACAGACAGGCTCTTCAGCGATGCCCCACAAGAGAAATCCCGAGCTTTGTGAACGTATTTGCGGCCTTGCCAGATTAATGAGAGGATACGTCACCACTTCACTGGAAAACATCGCTTTATGGCACGAGCGTGACATCAGCCATTCCTCAACAGAGCGCATCATCCTTCCCGATTCCTGCCTGGCACTGGATTATATGCTCTCTTTGCTTACCCCGGTGATAAAGGAGCTCAAGGTTTACCCCGAAAATATGCGCCGTAATCTCGAGCTTACTCAAGGATTAATCTTCTCACAGCGGGTTCTCCTCGCTTTAATCGGCAAAGGACTAAATCGAGAGGAAGCCTATGAAATGGTGCAGCGAAATGCTATGGAAGCCTGGCAGCAAAAGAAGAGCTTCCTATCTCTTCTCGAAGCAGATAATCGGGTTACAGCCCATCTAACCAGGTCGGAATTAGAATCCCTGTTTGACTACAACTATTACTTGAAGCATGTAGATAGCATTTTTGAGCGATTGGGTTTGACTCAACCCTCACCGTGAAAAACAAAAACTCAAAGGTTAAACAGCAAAATGACAAGGCAAGAAGCAAAATCTAAATACGCAATCCGAAACACTAAACAATGTGAAAAAGCAGTCAGTAAACAGCACTCAGTGGTCAGTATGAAGCTGAAGGCTGAAGACTGAAAGCTGATAGCTACTAAATTGAACTTTGAATTTAGATATTGGAATTTGTTTAGGATTTGGAGCTTAGGATTTTGAATTTGAACCTAGGATTTTTGCATTTTGAGTTGTAATTTTAACTTTTTATATTTGCTTTTTGATCTTGTTGGAATTTAGGAGGGGAATGATTTAGATATGTCTATCTTGTTGGAAACCAACTTATCATTCTCTTTATTCAGGCGTGGCAAGGTACGAGACGTCTATGATTTAGGAGACAAGCTTCTCATCGTATCCACTGACCGCATCTCTGCCTTCGACTATGTCCTCCCCTGCGGTGTTCCTGAAAAAGGAAGAATTCTCAACCAGCTCTCTGCCTTCTGGTTTAAGAAAACAGCCCATATTGTCCCCAATCACTTCAT
>JAUWGN010000009.1 GCA_030606385.1 Dehalococcoidia bacterium | reverse complement strand
GATAAGGATGTTTAAAAATGTAGTGCGAGGCTTTAGCCTCGTGCACGACCCTGAAGGGTCGCACTACAAAAGGGGGGGGTGCCGCGCAATGACAAAAGGGGGGTGCCTCGCATGACAAGGAAGGTTGTGCGAAGCAGCTGCAAAGTGTTGTTTCCCCCCAAAAACAGCGCTAAGGGTATTGCATAAACATGTTGAGGGTTGCTAGTATTATCTGAATGAAGCTAAGTAAAACGGCGCAGTGGATTCTGAGCCTGGGCATATTGGTGGCGTTGCTGGTGGGGATGATGAGCGTTTACGGTAGCCAGAGAGCAGAGCAAGGCGATTTGCAGAGCGAGTTGACACAGCTTAACGAGAATTTTGTCAAATATACCACGCAAAAAGGAGAACTGCAGGGAAGACTCAACAAGGCTCAGTCTGACCTTTCAAAACTGGATGAGAAATTCCAGCTTCCTACCGAGTCGGTGGAGATAACCGAGGCTATATTTGAAGCTGCCGATGATTCCAATGCGGACATAGTTAAGATTAGCTCCTCGCTTCCCAAGAAGGGGAAGGCGACAGGGGAAGGAACCGTTGCTTACGATAGCTTCGGGATAACTATTGAAACTGAAGGCACGGTGGTAGAATTGCTTAAATTGTGCGAGAAATTAAGCGAAGTGTTCACCAATGGTGTCATGAACAATGTGATGATTGATGTGGGTGAGGAGGCGGGAGAGGCGAAGATTACCCTGAGTTTGACTGTTTATTGTTATGAAGGTTCATAGGATTATGGGGGAAAATGGCTAGAGAACAGGCTAGTTTGTATATTGACGATGCGGCAATCTATGTGCTTCTTTCCCGAGGCAGACAGGTTCTAAAATGGGCTAGCTCGCCTCTGGAATCCGGGCTGGTGGTACAAGGTGTAATTCAGGATGAGGATGCTGTGGCGGCTAAGGTAGCTGAGTTATGGCAATCTGTGGGGACAAAGACAAGGAAGGCTATCGCCGGCATCAGTGGCATTGGTTACCTCTACCGTACAATTAATATTCCCGAGTTACCCAAGGAGATGCTTCCTGAGGCGATAACGAGAGAGGCAAGTACTGCTCTGGGCATTTCCACTGAGGAAGTATACATCTCCTGGCAAATCATCAGCTCTGTCCCCGGGGAGATGACCGTTTATGTAGCTGCTTTGCCGCGAAACTCGATGGATGCGCTGGTCTCCACTTTGCACAAGGCAGGCTTGGATCCTTATCTTGCCGACCTGAAGCCACTGTGTCTTGCCAGGACAGCTACTGAGACCACAGCCATCATGGTTGATGTTCGGCCTGGTAGTTTCGACGTAGTCATACTGGTTGATAATATGCCTGAGGTGGTGCGCAGCTTGCCTTTACCAGTGGAAGCTTCTTTGGAGGAGAATTTAGACACTATAACTGAAGAATTAGACCGTAGCGTTATTTTCTATAACTCAGCTCATATGGATAAACCCCTTGACTTCAGTGTTCCCGTTTCAGTCTCTGGTGAACTTGCTGAGCGAGAAGATGTCTGGGAACGCGTTAGTGGTGGACAAAATCGTCCTGTTCAGGTGATGCCCTTGCCTGTGGCAGTTCCGGAGGGTTTCCCGTCAGCTTGGTATCTCACCAATATCGGGCTGGCTCTTAAGGAGGTGCTTGCCGCCGAGAAAGGTGCCATAGCTTATTCTTTGATTGACTTCAATGCCGTTCCCGAGGTTTATCTCCCTAAACCTCGCAAGCTGGCTGATATAGTGTTCGTGCCCACTATCGTTGCTGGTGTTGCTCTGATAGCTATAGTTGGTTTCTTCACCGGCTCCGTTTACATTCACAATAACGGATTGCAATCTCAGATAGCAGCAATAAACGAGAAGATGACAGCACAACACGTTCGTGCTGAGGACATAATTGACCTTAATCAACAAGTTACTTCAGTGGAAGTGGTTAGGGATGCCCTTGTTGCTGACCTCGATGCTTTCGAAGCTGATAGGGATATAATCAATGGTGACCTGGGGGAAGCAAATAGTTGTTTACCCGGAGACGTGGAGTTGGGGAAAATGAGCATTACTAAGACGGGGGGGACCCCAGCGACGTACACCCTGGTAGTCGAAGCTTACGCTGACAACGAGGATTACATTCTCAGGTATGGCGAGGATTTGAGGGCAAGTCGGGTAGGTGGCCAACCCAGGTTTGACCTGGTGGTGATTACCTTAGTAGACGGTAGCGGTGAGGGTGACTACAACTATAAGGCTACAATAACGCTGACCAAAGTTATTTAGCCTCTTTTTCGTTCAGCCTTGCTTGGCAATCTTACATACTATCAGTTCACCAAAACCGTTCATCATAAATCGGTTCGCTTTCTTAGTTGCTGCATTCCAGCAAGCTATAGACTTCATTTACAAAATCTTGCAAACATGTTATAGTTGCTAACAGTGCAATTGTCCTATTACCATATTCCTATTGATGCTATTGCTTGCTACAGGTATGATAGTATTGCAGTGACAAAAGTAAACGTAAGATTAGGAGGCAAGAAATAAACCGGAAAGTACCTTACGTAGCCATCGGGGCCTTGAGCAGGTTCCTTGACCACATAAGGCGTGCTAGCATGCCTAAAAAAGTAGATGCTGATCTACTGCAAGATTATGGCATATCAAGGGGCAACGTTTTTGCTTTGCTCAGCACGCTCAAGTTTCTGAATCTTATTGATGACAGAGGTGAGCCTACCGCGGATTTTGACTCACTTCAAACCACGGGGGAAGAATATCAAGGTAACCTGGAGCAGATAGTCAGAAAAGCATATGCGGACCTATTCTCCAAGTTTGACCTCACAAAGGATAGCAGAGAGAATATCAGGAATTACTTTGCCAGGAATTACTCAGCTTCTCAGGCAGGAAAGGCTACAACTTTGTTCTATGGCCTGTGTAGTAAAGCTGGTATCCCGACTATTGAGGAAAAGGCATTAAAGATTCCTAAAGACAGGGTAGTGCCTGAGAAGCCAAAGGCTGAGGTGGGTACCCCCGAAGAAGAAGAGCAAAAGGGAGATGAAGCTGGCGAGAAGGAGCCTGAGGTTCGGGGTGTACCTCACATTGATATTCGCATCCATTCCAGAGATTTTTCTTCAATGCAGCCTAACCAGATACAAGTCTTCTTTAATGGATTAAGCAAGGTTGTAAGGCAGAGAGGGAAGTCTGAAGAGGAAGAAAGTTAAAACACTTCCCCTATTTTGACTACCAAGTTGCGGTATTTTCCCTGGTTTTTAGCCGTACCCCTTGAATGAAAGACGAGCATATCTAGCTGATATTGCTGCGATTTTGCAATTTGCACCCCTCTGTCTATACTGGTATGTTGCAACAGCAAGTAAAGTGCAAAATATTCTGCGCCTGGTTATTCAGGGATGAATTGTTTGATTACTGTAGCAAATATTGTATATTGTTCGGTAATTGCACTATTTTGGCGAAAATTGCTAGAAATATTTGCAATTTTTGCAATTTACTCTTGACAAAATTTTCCAGGTGTGTTAGTTTTTAAATGTTTAACTAAAACTAAACTGCAAGATGGAGGAAAAGTGCAAAATAATATTGTTGATCTGATCAGGTTTGCTGCGGAGCACCATGCCTCTGATTTACATTTGGTTGTTAACTACCCTCCTTTTTTGAGGGTGAATGGTGAGATTAAGGTTATTCAAGAAGCAGAACGACTGACTTCCGAGAGTATTCAGCGAGCACTTGAAGGGTTAGCCACACCTTCACAGCTTGAGGAATTTCGCCACGCGCTCGAGCTTGATTTCAGTGAATCCTTGCCTCAGATAGGGAGAATTCGTTGCAATGCTGCTCGGCAGCGAGGCGCAATTAGCATGGCCATTCGATTATTGCCTCCTGAGATTCCTAGCATAGACGAACTGTCTTTACCTCAAATATGTAAAGAGCTGGCTATGTATCCCCGAGGCTTAGTAGTAATCTCCGGTCCGACTGGAGCTGGTAAGAGCACTACCTTGGCAGCTATGATAAATCACATCAACGTAAACACGGCGAGCCACATAGTTAGTATTGAGGATCCTATTGAGTATACCTATAAAAATATGAACTCCGCCATCAGTCAAAGGGAGCTCGGTTCGGATACCCACTCCTTTGCTGATGCTTTAAAGCATGTACTAAGGCAAGACCCTGATGTCATCATGGTTGGTGAGATGAGGGATTTAGACACCGCCGCTGCAGTTCTCAGCATAGCTGAATCCGGGCATCTGGTGTTGACTACAGGGCATGCTACCAGTGCCTATCAGTGTATTGAGAGGGTTATAGACCTCTTCCCACCAGAGCAGAGGTATCTGGCTCAAATCAGACTGGCTTCCCTGATAGTAGGTGTTCTGTGTCAGATTTTGGTGCCACGGGCAGATGGCTCAGGAAGAATCGTTGCCGTAGAGACAATGCTGGGTAATGTGGCGGTTAAGAATCTCATCAGAGAAGGAAAGATCTATCAGCTATCCAATGTCATCCGCACCGGCAGCCTGGAAGGTATGGAGACCCTGGACCAAGCATTGGTCAGGCTTTATCTCCGGGGTATGGTTAGCCTTGAATCTGTGGGAAGCTTTTGTAATGACAGAGAGGAAGTGGAAAGGCTCATTGGCAAGGTGCCAGTGCTCGCTCATGCTGTATCACGTCCACGGGTCCCCGAGCCAAGCAAGGCTTTGTCCTCATAAATTTCCCTATCCTTGATTATCGTGCGCTAGTCATTTAGCAAAAGAGATTGAATGCTTCTGCGGAATGAGTACTCTTTTTTGACAAGCTAGCTTTTCAATGCTATTATCAATTCTAGACCTTAAAAATGGTAGGTTTATATCGAGGGGGACTCAGGAGGTGGTGAGCGGTGGAAGACGCTGATAGTTGGCTTATATTAGCCTTCATACTCTGTCTGGTATTTTCGGCTTTCTTTTCCGGTGCTGAGTCAGCTTTTCTTGCTCTGCCCAAACTCCGCATAAGATACCTAGTTGAGAATGGGCGTAGAGGGGCTGAGTGGTTAGCTAAAATGGCTGAGAGTCCAGAGAAGATTTTGGCTACCGTTTTGTTGGGAAACAACCTGGTAAACGTGGCTGCGGCTACTCTGGGCACTATCATGGCGGTGGCGACCTTCGGCCTGGTTCGTGGTCCGATTATAGCTACTGTGGGGGTAACCGCACTGATTTTGATTTTTGGTGAGGTCATTCCTAAGACTTTAGCGGTTCATAATGCTGAGCGGTTATCTTTGTTTTACGTTAAGCCACTGAGGGTTATACAGTGGTGTCTTTATCCCTTTGTGTTGGCATTAAGCCGCATTGGTTTGGGACTTACCAGGGTAATAGCTCAGCCTGATGAAGGTAAGACGTTGGTAAGTGAGGGAGAAATAAGGTCGGCGATAAACGTGGGGCAGGTTGAAGGGGTGGTGGAGCAGGATGAAGCGAGGATGCTACACAAGATTTTTGAGTTTACCGACCGTCCAGTGGGCAAGGTGATGGTTCCCAGGACAGAAATAGCCTGGGTGGAGCAAGGAACGAAGATTGGCGAATTTTTGGATATTTATGCTCAAACACCTTACAGCCGCTTTCCGGTGTATAAGGATAACACCGATAATGTGGTAGGCATTTTGTTTGTCAAGGATATACTTATGAAATTAAACGGTGGCATTATTGACAAGGAAGCGGTTATCGATGATTTGATACGCCCGGCTCATTTTGTGCCTGAGAGCAAGCATCTCGGAGAGCTTCTTACCGAGATGAGAAACGGAGGTTATCATATAGTAATGGTGGTTGATGAATATGGTGGCGTAGCGGGAATGGTTACTCTAGGGGAGCTAACTGAGGAGATTATCGGTGACATTGGTGACGAGTTGATTGAAGAAAAGAAGGAATTCGTAGTGACCGGGGACAACACTTTCCAGTTGGACGGTGGATTTCGAATCGAGGAAGCTAATCAGGAACTGAAGCTGGACTTACCTGAGGGAGAGTATGAGACTGTGGCTGGTTTCATTCTCAGCCATCTTGGCAGAATACCAAAGCAGGGTGAGCAACTGAAGTATCGCCATCTGAAATTTGTTATCATTGAGATGCAAGGGGTGAAGATAGAGAGAATCGTGGTAACCAGGGAAGAGGAAAGCGTTCCCTAAGAATTCCTCGAATCCTTAGCGTTAAAAGGGATGCAGCGCCTGCGTGTTAGATTTGGTCGTGGTGAACAGGTTAAATTTATTTCTCACCTGGACATTATGCGATTCTGGGAAAGAGCGTTTCGAAGAGCAGAAATCCCGTTAGCTTATTCTCAAGGGTTTAGCCCGCATCCCCGAATTTCGCTGGCAGCACCTTTACCGGTAGGGGTAACCAGTGAATTCGAGCTTATGGATGTATGGCTAAAACGATGGATGCCCCCAGAATCTTTTTTGATGACGGTAACAGGGCAATTGCCGGCTGGCTTCGAGATATTCGAGGTCTGGGATGTCGCTCTTCGTCTGCCCTCGCTTCAATCAATGCTTGCGTTCAGTGAATATCATGTTGGTATAAAAACAGAAAAAAGAGAGCAGGAGATACGAGAGTCGCTGGATTCACTGCTTCAAGCTAAACAATTGCCCTGGCATCATTCTAGAGGCGAAAAAGTGCGTTGGTATGATCTGCGGGCGTTGATAGACAGTCTCTGGCTTGTTAGCTATCATTCTGACCAGAGTGAGGAACCTATGTGTATTTTGGGAATGAGATTGATGTGTGATACCACTGGCAGCGGTCGTCCCGAGCAAGTGGTTAGCGCACTGTCTTTCAACGGTTATCCTGAGTTTATCCACCGCACGAAGCTGATTTTGAAGCAATGAAAAGAACGGGTTCCCTAAAACCTCTCCAGATTTTTAGGGCAAAAGTGAGCTTGTCGCAGACTTTCCTCGATGCTGAGCGTCAGCAGCAAGCGCGACAATATAGTAAGTTGACGCGGAGGTTGTTATTCATTGAGCTTGGAATAGGCATCGCTTTACTACTGGCTCTGCTTTTGAGCGGTGCTTCAGCAAGGCTAGCCGAATTCCTTGTCTTTCCACTGCCGTTGTCAGCGGCATTATACTTCCTCATTCTAGCATTTGGTCTGGGAATAATGATGGTGCCTTTAGGCTATTATCAAGACTTTGTTCTGCCCCATCGCTTTGGCCTATCACACCAAAAGCTAACTAGCTGGCTGGCGGATATAACTAAGACTCTGGCGTTAGGGTTACTGCTATCGGTGTGTCTGATTATAGCTGCCTACTGGCTTATAGAATTTCTTCCCTCACTATGGTGGTTGGCAGCCTGGCTGATTGTGCTCTTAGTTAGTCTCGTTCTCACACTGCTTGCCCCCACTATTTTAATATCGTTGTTTTTCAAATTAGAATCGTTGCCGGATGGCGAATTGAAGCAGAGGCTGGCGTGCTTGGCACAGCGAGTCGGGATTGATATTAAGGATATATTTACCATAAATCTAAGCAGTAAGAGCACCACGGCTAACGCCATGCTTGGTGGATTTGGTAAAACGAGGCGGATTATCCTCAGCGATACCATGCTCAAGGAATACTCCCCTGAAGAAATAGAGGTAGCCCTGGCTCATGAGCTCGGGCATCACCTTCACCATGATATTGCTAAACTTTTTTGCGTTCAGGCAATGGCATTTCTGTTGGCATTTTATGTGGCAAATCTCGCTCTGGAGGGTGGTGTGGCGCTATTTCCCTACCAGTCGATAGGTGATATTGCCGGTCTCCCGTGGTTGCTTATGGTTTTGCTGGCATTATTTTTGATATTACGCCTACCACTCAATTGGTATAGCCGACATATTGAGCTGGCAGCGGATAAGGCAGCGCTGCAGTTAAGTGACAATCCTGAAGGTTTTATCAATCTAATGACTAAGCTGACTGACCAGAATTTGAGTGAAGCTGAACCTGTGCACTGGGAGAGGGTTTTGTTTCGTGACCATCCCTCATATAATGAGCGAGTAAAGTTAGCTCACGAATACAAGCACGCGCCTATCTAAGCTATGGAGAAGATCAAACTGGAATCCAGGGTGTTAAACTTCGTTGGCAAACATAGCTTAGTTGCCTCTGGGGAAACGGTGGTTGTTGCAGTATCCGGTGGTGCTGATTCAGTTTGCTTGCTCGACCTGCTTACAAAATGGCAACAGCAGCTAGGAATAAGAGTTCATGCTGCTCATTTAAACCACCAGCTTCGGGGCGCTGAAGCTGAGGCGGATGCCAGGTATGTTGCCTATCTGGCTGGCTCTCTTGATGTTCCAATCACTATCGATGCACGGGATGTAAATGCCTATCGTAGGGAGAGAAATTGTTCTGTTGAAGAGGCTGCGCGAGAGCTACGTTATGACTTCCTGGCAGCCGTGGCTAAAAATGTTAACGCCCGGCTGGTAGCTGTGGGTCATACTCGAGACGATCAGGTGGAGACAATTTTGCTACATATTTTGCGAGGTGCGGGCACTGCCGGATTACGTGGTCTTAAACCTTGCCTGCCCGAGGTAGATAGCATCCGTGTGATAAGACCTCTCCTTGAGATTACCAGGGAGGAGACAATGAGCTATTGTCAGCAGCATCAGCTTGAGCCCCGCAGCGACTCCTCCAACCTGTCCTTATCCTTTTTGCGAAATCGTCTTCGCCTCGAGCTATTGCCGTTGCTCAGAAAATATAATCCCGGCATAGATAGGGCCCTTGTTCGCCTTGCTGAAATTGCTGATGGTGATGTTTCCTTTATTGAACAGCAAGCGTTGCAATTGTGGGATAAGGTAGCCAGGGAGGAGGAACAGGTTGTCTATCTTGACAGGGAGAAAGTTGCCCCATTGCCTATAGCGCTACAACGCCAGTTAATAAGGCTGGCGATAATCAGGATTCTTGGAAATGCCCGAGACATCGAGGCAAACCATGTTGAAGCGATAAGGAGTTTACTGGCTAAACCCAGGGGTAAGAGAGTTTCGCTTCCTCATGGTCTCGTGTGCCAGGGTGAGCATAGTGAGGTTGTTATTGCCATCCGGAGTCGTGAGCTGACAAATCGAGAACAAGGTCAAGATTACCAGGAGCACTAAAAGGACTCTCCGTTCAGAGCGTAGCATCTCATCACAAAAATGATGAATATCGAACTACGTCTGTGTTATTAACTATTCGTTTTTTGGCATTGAGGCTTTTGCAGAGTCCACCATTCTCTTTACTGCGAAGCCAGGCAAGCGTAAACCAATTCCTGAAGAAATTGGGGAATACCAATGAGTAAATCTAACCTGGTGTGGTCATAGCCACCAAAGCAACTATCGTGATCGCTAGGCGAGCAACACCCAAAGCTATAATAGCATGAAATACTTACGCTACCTCCTGAAGATTTTGGAATTGCTTATGAAATGGAAGCATGCTTTTTGAGAAGCCGAATTAGATTATCCCGTTTATTTGACTGAACTCTTGTTGATTGAGTAGTATTATCGTAGTAAAATAAGAGTTTGGATTCTTAGGGGGTAATGACATGATAGAGATGCTGATTGATAGTATTCGGGTTAGCTTGATGAATAATCAACGTGTGGTGATTTTAAGGGAGAAGGGAACTAACTATTACTTACCCATCTGGATTGGTCCTGCCGAAGCCGACGCTATCGCGGTGAAGCTACAAAATGTGGAACTGCCGCGGCCGTTAACCCATGATTTGTTGCAAAGTATGATCTCAACTTTGGGGGGAACGCTTAACTATGTCGTGGTTAATGACCTGCAGAATGATACCTTCTATGCCAAACTCTACATTAGTGTTAATGGTCAGCAAATGGAGGTTGATTCTCGGCCCAGCGATGCCATAGCTTTAGCGGTGAGAACTGGAGTGCCGATATATGTTGAGGAATCAGTGCTGGATAAAGCTGGCATCATGCTTGATGAAGAGACAGGCAAACCCGTTTCTGAAGGGAAACCGAAGAAAAAAGAAGGACTCAACGAACAAGAAATGAAAGGGCTGTCAGCATTTAAGGATTTCATAAACACCCTTGATTTAGACGATTTTAAGAAGCGTAAATCCTAGTTCATTTCGATTGGAGACTGTGATGAAACAATGGCCAGCGGCGATGCACTTGCTGGTTCTCGGTTTCTATGTAGCGTTCAGTCTTATTATACCAGCAGGGATAGGTGTCTGGTTTGACAAAAGATCATCCCACGAATTCCCTTTGTTCACCCTCATTGGTCTTGGTCTGGGCACAATAATAATGGTTTACGGAGTTTACCGCATGGTCAAGCCATTCATGGAAGAAGCTAAGAGGGAAGGGCGGGAGGAGCAACTCCGTGGATCAGCGAAAATCCTTTCCAAGGTGACATCTTCAAAGCAGAAAGGGAACGAAGAACAGGAATAATGGCTAAAAGGAAGGTTTTAGGCTGCTCGTTAAATTTGATAATTATTCTCGCCGTTGTTTTCCTGGCCTTGACTGTGATTAGCTTTATTGGTGGCAGTGTGGGGGCATTGATAATGGGTGGAGAACCACTGAGCATTTTTGCTGTTCAGCCCCCTCATCCTCAATTGGCCGCGGAGCATCCTTTTCCCAATCTTCCTATAACCAATACCATGATTACGGCATGGATAACTATCCTGGTGTTATTTGGTTTATTTTTTGCCGCCACGCGTAAAATGAAGCTTGTTCCCCGTGGCGTTCAGAACTTAGTGGAATTTATCTATGAAACAGCGGCGAACTTTATCGAGGATCCTGCGGGAAAGAAATGGGGACGAATATTCTTCCCTGTGTGTTTCACTATCTTTCTATTTGTTTTGGCTAATGCCTGGATTAATCTCATACCTGGTTTTGAGACCATCAAAATGAATGGTGAGCCCCTACTGCGCAATGCTAATACCGATATAAATGTCTCTCTAATGCTCGCTGTAGTCGCTTTTATCTCTATAGAGTATTGGGGATTTAAGGCAAAGAGGGCTCGTTATTTAGAGACCTTTTTTAACTTTAAGCCATTGGGTTTGGGTTTTAAGCACTTGTTTACCGGCAAAATCAAGGCTGGCTTTGGTGGCATCTTTAATGGCATAATACTTGCCTTTGCTGGCCTATTGGAGATACTGAGTCACTTTATACGCATGATTAGCTTTACTTTCCGTCTATTTGGCAATATGACCGCCGGGGTGATATTAACCCTGATAATGATATTTCTTGTTCCTTTTGCACTTCCTGCGGTATTTTACGGTCTGGAGGCATTTTTTGGCTTTGTCCAGGCGATGATATTTGGCGGATTGACCCTGGGATTTGCCTGTGCTGCGGTAATGGCTGAAGAATAAAAAATAGCTTACTGTTCACTCCCCGTTGGTGGTATAATTCCCCTATAAAAGTAGGGGGAGATGTTTTAAGCTATGAATTGGCTTTGCACTGTCTGGGATTATCTATCCCAGAACTGGCAGTGGTTTATAGCAACACCTGTAATAGTGGGGCTTGCAATGATTAGGTGGCTAATCTGTAAAACCATTATTTGCAAGCCCAAAATAACCATACTTAAACTTGATACAATAGGTTTTAATCCTGGTAGGTCAATATGGGGATTAAGAATAATAAACGAAAAAATAAGAGGTTTCCAAAGGATATTTTGCTGTAAGAGAGATACGCTTGAAGATTGTAGTATTGAAGCTGATTTCTATATTGATAATCAGACACCGAAAATTGCTATATGGGATAACTTTGACTTAAAGCCAAATTCAAAGCCATATGTTATAGAGTTGATAAGTAGGATGCACGGTGAAGATGGATTTTATATAAAGAAACCTGATAAAGATACATTTGTATCAGCTAGCAATGCAAAAATTGAAATCAAACTCAAGTCTGGGGTAGATGTTGTCAAAGAACTTACTTATGAAATTAAAATATATGGGAAGTGGAGTTCTGATTTAGAATTCATAATGGTAAACATAAAATGAACTGTAAGTTTTGTGAATCACCAAATGTCATCAAGTTCGGCAAAGAGAAAGGCACTCAATACTACTTCTGCAAAGAGTGTAAGCATAAGTTTGCCGATAACCAAGCCCTGCCATTGATGCAAACGCCTACTTCCCAGATAGCCGATGCCCTGAATATGTATTACGAAGGGTTATCGCTAGGTAAGATAAGGCGTAACTTCATTCAGCAGGACAGCAACTATGTATCGAGAACATCCCCCTATAACTGGGTTGAACGCTTTACCAAGTTAGCCATCAAGGAAGCCGACAAGTACCAGCCGAAGGTAGGTGGTATATGGGTTGCCGATGAGACGGTTATTGAGATGGATGGCAAGAATATCTGGTTCTGGGACATAATAGATGCCAAAAGCCGCTTCCTGCTGGCTTCCCATATGTCCTATTCCCGCACCAGTGAAGATGCCAGAATACTTATGGACAGGGCTTTTAAGAAGGCTAGCAGGTATCCCCGTATCATCTACACTGACAAGTTAAGAGCCTACCTTCGTGGGATAGAGCAAACCTTCGGCTGTGAAGCTAAACACAGGCAAGGCAGTCCTTTCGATGTTGAGAATAACACCAACCTGATTGAGAGATTTCATTCCACTCTTAAAGAGAGAACGAAGGTAATGCGGGGACTGCATACTATGAAAACAGCTAAGCAGTTTTTAACTGGCTGGCTAGTTCATTATAACTTCTTCAGACCGCATATGTCGTTAAAGGACAAGACACCCGCAGAGGTGGCGGGTATCAAGTTCCCTTATAGGAACTGGCGGGATATAGTCGAAAAGCCTAGCGTGTTAAATGTAAGGCGTAGGACACCAAGAAAGCGGGTAAAGGCAAGGTCGTAAAATGGCAGAACTACGAAAGATGAACAGAACCAAAAATAGATACGAAATGCTAAACAAACTTGAGTTTAGAATTTTGCTGAAAGGAGG